>NZ_RZRK01000532.1:0-4304 GCF_003997835.1 Mesorhizobium sp. M7A.F.Ca.CA.004.12.1.1 | reverse complement strand
CACCGCTGGAGACCGCTTTCTTCAACTGATCGAACGAGAAATTTCCGGCCATTCCTTTGGCACTCCAGCACTTGTCGATTGAAAGGGATAAACGTAGCCATGGCCGGCGCGAGGCCGGCCATGGCCATATAGGGCGATATCAGGCGCCAGCTTCGCCGATAGCCACCTCGGCTGCCCTGATCGCGGCCTGGCGTTTGGCGATCTGATCACCGATCGGCGGACCCTGGAACCGGCGGTTCTCGAAACCGAACCAAAGCACGGCGGTCAGCAAGATGAAGCCTATGGTGATGTAAAGCACCTTGTCGTTCGGCGGCTGGATGGCGATGTAGAAGATGATCACCATGCCGACAATCGACAGCGCACAGAAGAGCTTGAACAGTCCGGCGCCCAGGTTCCACGGGCCAGGATTAGGCCACTTGGCCGTGCCGAATGCGACCATGCCGAGTGCGATCGGGATTGTGAACGACAGGAACAGGAACACCAGCGTCGAATTGACGACGATGGTGTAGATGTTGGTGCCGCCGATCGAAATAAACTGGGCAAGGAACACATACAGGATTTCGAGGATCGCGGCCGTCCAGATCGCATTGACCGGCGTGCGCCAGGTCGGGTTGACCTTGGCGAGAGCCGCGGAGCCAACGGGCATGCCGCCGTCGCGGGAGAAGGCAAACAGCATGCGCGAAGCCGAGGTCACGGTGGCCAGGCCGCAGAGGAACTGCGAAATCAGGATGGCGAGATAGAGCAGCTCCTTGAGCCACACGGGCAGGATCGCGTCCATCGTCGAGAAGAAGACGCTCCAGCCCTGCTTGGCGCCGGCAGCCAGGTCCGGGATCGCGAGAACGATTGCGCACAGCATCACCCAGCCGATCAGAGACGACCACAGCACCGACGAAATGATCGCCCGCGGAACGGAGTGTGCTGCCTTGACGGTCTCCTCGGAGGTGTGGGCCGAGGCGTCATAGCCGGTGATGGTATAGACGGGCAGAAGCAGGCAGAGCAGGAACAGGTACATCATGGAGTCGGTTTGCGGAAAAACACCGCCGCCCGCATCGCCTGAATAGTTTGTGAACGTCCACAGCCGGCTGATGTCGATTGCCGGTGCGAACACCAGGCAGGCCACGATCAGCACTGCTGTTGCGCCCAGGATAAGAAAGCCCGAAGCATCGGTGAGCATTGCCGTCAGTTTGATGCCGAAATGGTTGAACAGCGCCTGCAGCACGGTGATGAAGGCGACAAACCCGACGATTTCGCCCGGCGTGCCGGTGATGCCGAACCAGCTTCCGAATGTTCCAACGAAGAAGAAAGCGGTGCCGATGTTGATGGCGCCGAGCACGGTGATCAGGCCGAACAGGTTTAGCCAGGCCGTCAGCCAGCCGGTGAAGCGGTTGCCGAGGATCGACGACCAGTGATAGAGGCCGCCGGCGGTTGGAAATGCCGAGGCGATCTGCGCCATGGCAAGGGCGAAGAAGCCCGACACGCAGCAGCCGACGATCCAGCCGATGCCCGCACCTGCGCCGCCGATCGACGATGTGGCTTGCGCGAAGGAGTTGATGCCGCCCGAAAGGATGCAGATGATCGAGAACGATATCGCGAAATTCGAGAAGCGGCTCATGCTTCGCGACAGTTCCTGGGCATAGCCCATGCCGTGGAGAACCTTCAGGTCCTCCTTCTTGTCAACGTCCGTATAATCCGGTCCTGCCATTTTCATTCCCCTGTGGTTCTAATTGGCCGATTGAACTGACTTTCCGACTGAAGGCGATCTGGAATATCCGGCCTCCTCTGGCTCCAGATCCGAAAAAATGCCCGTGAGCAGATCCGCCCATTTCCGCTGCCCGGTCTCGCCGGCGATTTCGTCGTTGCGGATTTCGATCATCGCGCAGGGCAGGCCGCGCGATCGCGCATGCCGTTCCAGCGTGAAATAGACGCGGTCGGCAGGCGAATACGGCTCGTTGACGCCGACGGTGACGCCGGCAAGCCGCTTCAGCGCCGATATCAGCGGCGCCGCCAGCCGGCGATCCTCGTCGTGGATGATGCCGATATGCCAGGGCCGGTTTTTGGATTTGTAGACCGGCGTGAAGGAGTGGACCGAAACCAGCCGCGTTTCCTGACCATGTGACAGCCTGTTGTCGATGATACCGGCAATCGTGTCGTGGAAAGGCTGCCATGACAACGCGACACGCGCCGCCCGCTCGCTTTGCGACAGGCCGGCATTGCCCGGTATGGCCGTTGTCTCACTGACCGGCGGCACCAGGTCGGGCGCGTCGAGCGGCCGATTGCAGTCGATGACAAGGCGCGAAATGCAGGTTTCGACCAGAGTCGCGTCAAGCGCCTGCGCCATGCGGAGGGCAACCGGCAGCGCGCCGGGATCCCAGGCGATGTGGCGCGACAGGTCCTCGGCGGCAAGGCCGAGCGTGCCGAATTCGGCCGGCAGGTAGTTCGAGGCGTGATCGCAGGTCAGCACGAATGGGCTCGATCCGGCGGGGTTCGTCACCCTCACGGTATCAGACGATGCAAGGCTGGCGGGCCGTGCTTTCTCCATACTCTGCCGTCCCCGGGGAGCGCTGTATCGTATGTTACGTATTTTGCCTCATTGCGTCCCTGTGGATGATTTCATACAGTTTGTCCGGCTTTGTCAAATGCGATCTCGGAAAAGGCCTTCGGCCGAGCCAGAGGTGGGGAAAACATGATTTCCAGCATTGCCGAACTGATCGCCGATCGCCTCGGCACGATGCCGGCCGGCGAACGGCGCGCGGCCCAGACACTGATCGCCAACTATCCGATGATCGGCCTGAAAACGGTCGCTGAATTCTCGGCCGCGGCGGGCGTCTCCTCGCCGACGATCCTGCGTTTCGTCGCCCGGCTGGGCTTTCAGAACTATCCGGAATTCCAGTCGAGCCTGCAGGACGAACTGGCGGCGCAACTGCAATCGCCGGCGACAAGGACACTCAACCCGCCCTCGCCTGGCGGCGGCACGGTGTCGCCGATGCTGGAAGCGACGCTCGACAACATGCGCGAGACGTTCAGGCACCTGTCCGACAAGCAGCTTGCCGACATCGCCGCCCGGCTAGCGGACCGGCGCGGCAAGACCTTCCTGATCGGCGGCCGCTTCACCGATCCGCTGGCGCGCTACATGGCCGCCCACCTCGCCGTCATCCAGCCGGATGTCTTTCACCTCGCCGGGCAGGAGAGCATGTGGCGCGACCGGCTGATCGACATGGGCAAGCGCGACGTGCTGGTGATCTTCGACATCAGGCGCTACCAGGACAGCCTCGTCCGCTTCGCCGAGAAGGCGCATCAGCGTGGCGTCCAGATCGTGCTGTTCACCGACCAGTGGCTGTCGCCGATCGCCCGCTTTGCTCGTCATGTTATCGCCGGACGAACCGCGGTGCCGTCGGCATGGGACTCTTCGGCTGCCCTTTTCGTTGTCGCCGAAACGCTGATCGGCGCCGTCACCAGGCAACTGGAAGCAGAAGGCGCCAAACGCATTCGCGAGATGGAAAGTCTGCGTTAGTGCCTGTGCGACGATCCAAAGCGTTACGCATATTTTCTCAAAGGTTACATATATTTAATGTGCGCAGCCCCCGGAGAATTGTCATAAAGACGCGATATCGAGGCGGCTTCTTTGCCTTACAATAGCCTCGCTGCGTCTGCTTCATTCGGGAAACCGGTAGACGGAAGGATTGTTTTACCAACCGGAGTGCCGATGGCCGCCTGGAAACAGATACTTTTTGCACTTGTGGTGCTGGTGGTGGCGGCAGCCGCCTGGCTGCGCTTTTATCCCGGCGCGCCGGACGTGCTGGCACGCTGGGGCATCGACTGGGCCTCCGCGGCAACGCCCCCGGCTGAGACCGGCACCGCCAACGCGAAGCAGGCAAACGGCCGTAATGGCGGCAACCAGCGGGTGAACGTGGTCGCCCTTGCGGCCACTTCGGCTGTTATCAACGACCGCCTGCAGGCAATCGGCACCGGCCGTGCCAACGCCTCGGTGACCGTCAATCCCTACAGCTCCGGCCGCCTCGCCGAACTGCTGGTCGAATCCGGCAGCCATGTCGATAAGGGACAGATCCTCGCCACCCTGGATTCCGAGACCGAAGTGATCTCTCAGGACCGCGCCAAGCTCGCCTTGCAGGATGCGCAGGCCAAACTCGACCGCGTCAGGTCGCTTCGTGCCTCCAATGCCGCGACACCAGTCGCAGTGGCCGATGCCGAAGTGGTCTTGGCCGGCGCCAAGCTGGCGCTTCAGGATGCGGAACTGGCGCTGCAGCGCCGGTCGATACTGGCACCGATCGCTGGCACCGTCGGCA
>NZ_RZRK01000531.1:0-4308 GCF_003997835.1 Mesorhizobium sp. M7A.F.Ca.CA.004.12.1.1 | reverse complement strand
GACATGGTTGATCATGCGACTCCATGTTCGGCAGTGCGACGATCGTGAACAACGCGGACTGCTGCGCATGCCGCACTCGGTCCAAATCCTGAACGTTTAGCGAGAGTCAAATGCGACGAACGCCTCACTATCGCGCGACAAGGCACGACTTGACAATTGCCGCAACTCCGAACGCGCTGAAAATCCTGTCTCGCGGCATAGAGACAACCGACCTGCGGTGATTTGATCATCATTCACCGCAATCGAGGGATAGCGGGGCACTCTGAAGAAGGCCCGCAATTATTGTTTTCTATTACATCTCATGCCTCCCATGTCTGCTAGTCTAGCGAAAGGGGCGGGCTTGCCGCTGGTTTATGGCAGGGAACGGAGAAATCGGCGTGGAAGGTTCCGACCAGGTCATCTTTCTCGTGGACGACGATGTCCATGTTCGGGAGTCGATCAGTGACTTCCTCGCATCGGCGGGCCTCCGGTGTGTCGCAGTGGGCTCGGTAAGCGAGTACCTCGAATACCGTCGGCCCGACTTACCAAGCTGTATCGTGCTTGACGTGGAGCTCCCCGGCGTAAGCGGGCTTGAGTTTCACGAACAGATCGCCAGCGGCGATCATCCGCCAGTTGTGTTTATTACGGGCCATGGGGATATCCCTTCGACGGTCAGGGCGATGAAACGGGGTGCCGTTGATTTCCTCACGAAGCCCTTCCAGGAGTCGGATCTGCTCATAGCTATCAAAGCTGGCATTGAGAGAGATCGGGAGCGCCGTTCGAAGCAGGACGAATTGGGCGTTCTCCGACGCCGCTTTGCTGAACTTACACCTCGAGAGCGGGAGGTATTTCCGCTCGTGGTCAGCGGGCTAATGAACAAACAGGCGGCGGCAGAGCTCGGAATACGCGAGGTGACGCTACAGGTTCACAGAGGCAAGGTCATGCAGAAGATGCGGGCTGCCTCACTTGCCGATCTGGTGCGGATTGCAGCCATGCTCGATATTCCGATAACTCATTCCCGCCATGCAGGAGCTTTGTGAAGTGAATTCTCGTCAGTGGGTCGTCGCGATCGTGGACGATGATCCGTATCTACTTGAGTCCCTGGGAGATCTCCTGGAATCAGCCGGGCATAAGGTGCGCTCCTATGACACTGCCTTATCTCTCCTCCAGGGTGATCGGCTGTCGGAAGTAGACTGCCTGATCACTGATGTCGGCATGCCGGTCATGGATGGAGTCGAACTGCAGCGGAGGGCAAATGCTCGACTTCCCAACCTTCCCGTCATCTTCATCACAGGCAGGCAGGAACTGGCCACTCAAAGGCGAGTGACCGAAGCTTCTGTTTCTAGAGTATTTCAGAAGCCATTTGATACCAGAGCATTGCTGGATGCAGTATCCGACGCTCTCTTGGCTCGTGATTGACGCGGATACAAATACACGATCGTCCTTTTGGCGGTTTGCAGGATGGGACTTGTAAAGGATTTACCGTCGGCCAACCGAGGCCGTAGTCCGGTGTTATTGCTCTCTGGTCGTTACGGGGGGACGATGCGACTGGGAAAGCAACTGCGACAGAGGAGCTGTTCAAGGACGGTGACAGCGCGAGTCTGGCTGATTACCGTTGGCATCGGCGACTTGACGCAACGAGACTCGGATAGAGGCCTATGACGAACACGCGCAGGCTCGTAGATCTCTCGAATGTTGACCTCAAGGTCCTCGCCGAAGACGAAGAGCGTTTGCTGATGAGGGTGAGGCGCCGAGACGGCAACGCTGAGAAGACCGCGCTCGTTGTCAGGCCAAAATTGGACCAGTCACGGTTGGGCCTCGCAGCGCGCCTCGTTAATGAACACAGCCTGAAACCATATATCGAGGGCACATGGGCCGCGCGCCCGATGGCGCTTCTGGGGGAAGGAAACGTTACCGAGCTTCTACTCGATGATCCCGGCGGCGAGCCGCTTTCGCGGCAGGTCGGGGCACCGATCCCGATCCGGCGGTTCTTGATATTGTCCATGGCAATGTCGGATGCGACGGGGCAGATGCATGAAGCTGGGCTAATCCACAAGGATATCAAACCCGACAATTTTCTCATAAGTGGCTCCGGCGATCGCGCTTGGCTGATTGGCTTTGGCATCGCTTCGCGGCTTCCACGCGAGCGTCAGACTCCGGTGCCCCCCGAGGTGATCGCCGGTACCTTCGCCTATATGGCTCCGGAACAGACCGGACGCATGAACCGGTCGATCGATGCTCGCAGCGATCTCTACGCTCTCGGCGTTACCCTCTATGAAATGATCACCGGCGCCCTGCCATTTGTCGCTGCTGACCCAATGGAGTGGATTCATTGTCATGTGGCCCGTCAACCTATCCCTCCTTCAGAAAGGTTGACCGGAATTCCGGAGCCTGTTTCAGCCATCGTCATGAAGCTCCTGGCAAAGGCTGCGGAGGACCGTTACAGGACGGCCGCTGGCCTGAAGGCGGATTTGCAGCGGTGTCTCGAGGAATGGGAGGCGCGCGGGGCCGTTCGGCCGTTTGATCTTGGCACGCGCGACACGCCAACTAAGCTAATCTTCCGGGAAAAGCTCTACGGGCGCGACGACGAGATCAGATCGTTGATCACTGCGTTCGATCGGGTCGTGGCGAATGGCTCTCCCCAACTCGTTCTTGTGTCCGGCTATTCGGGGATCGGCAAATCGTCGGTCGTCAACGAATTGCACAGGTCGCTTGCGTCTCGGCGCGGACTTTTCGCTGCTGGTAAGTTCGATCAATACAAACGCGGAATTCCATACGCGACGCTGGCGCAGGCATTGCAAGGCTTGGTTGCACAATTGTTGAGCAAACACGAGGCCGAGCTAGCGCTGTGGCGGAATGAGTTCGCCACAGCCCTCGGGCCGAACGGCCAATTAATAGTCAATCTCATTCCAGAATTGGAAACCATTATCGGCGAACAACCCAAGGTGCCTGATCTTTCCGGTCCTGAGGCGCAGAACCGGCTACGCCTTGTGGTCCGACAGTTCATCGGTGTGTTCGCACGCCCAGAACATCCCCTCGTATTGTTCCTCGACGATCTGCAATGGCTGGATTCGGCGACCCTGGACATCGTCGAGAACTTGGTGACCCAGTCCGAAACGGGAAGCCTTCTCCTCGTGGGCGCATACAGGGACAATGAAGTTGCTCCAGATCACCCCTTGTATAGACGCCTGCGCTCCATCCGAACGTCAGGAGCGCCGGTTCAAGATATTCAATTGAGCGGAATCCAGCCGCAGGACATTGTCCACATGATCGCAGATGCGCTCGACGATCATCCACAGAGAGTGGCTCCGCTTGCCGACAGCGTATTTGCGAAGGCTGGCGGCAACCCCTTTTTCACCACCCAGTTCGTAGCGAGCCTCGTTGACGAGAACCTGCTCGTATACGATCCGGATTCATCGGGCTGGAGTTGGGATATCGATCAGGTCAATGCGAGGCGTGTAAGTGACAGCATAGTCGATCTCATGGTCGAGCGCCTGCGTCGCCTTCCGGAAGCCTCACAGCAGGCGTTGAGGCAAATGGCTTGCATGGGCAACGCTGTGAAAGCCCTGACGTTCCAGCGGATTGTCGAAGCATCTGCCGAGAAGGCACACATGCTTCTCCATGACGCTCTCCTGGCCGGTCTGCTCCTCCAGGTCGACGATGGCTACGCGTTTGCGCATGATCGCATCCATGAAGCAGCCTATGCCACCCTTCCCGAACCCGAGAAGGCCGCCACCCATCAACTGATCGGATCGCGGCTGCTTGCGACGCTTGATGAAGCCGAGATCGATGCCGATGTCTTCAACATCGTGAGTCAGTTCAACCGCATCGAAATCGGAAGCATCGCACCTGCGGAGCGCGCGAAGGTCGCAAACCTGTATTTGCGTGCTGGGCGGAAAGCCAAGGCGTCCGCCGCCTATTCGGCGGCGTGCGGCTACCTGGCAAGGGGACGATCGCAGCTCGTCGATGTCGGCTGGACGACACATGCCGAACTTGCATTCGCGCTGGCAATTGAGCATGCCGAATGCACCTTCCTCAGCGGCGATCTCGCGCAGGCCGATCAGATGATCTCTGCCTTGCTGACCCAAGAAACTGCCAACGTGGAGAAGGCGGCGGTCTACCGGCTCAAGGTGGAGCTTTGCGTTGTCAAGTCGGACAACAGCGGTGCGGTCGAAAATGGAGTGGAGGGGCTGGGGCTTCTCGGCTTCGACTTGCCGATACGCCCTTCCTGGGCAGACGTCGAGCGTGAATACGACGAGATTTGGAGGAACCTCCAGGGCCGCCCGATAGAGAGCTTCGCCGATCTGCCACCCATGACAGATCCACAAG
>NZ_RZRK01000530.1:0-4335 GCF_003997835.1 Mesorhizobium sp. M7A.F.Ca.CA.004.12.1.1 | reverse complement strand
CGTGGTGCCATGCTTGAAATCGACGCTGACGGTGAAAGCGGTGGTATGGGCGGAATCGTTGTCGGCGACCATCGGCGCAAGGTTCAGCCGCTTGGCTTCTTCGCGCGGCATCGGCGTGCAGACGATGCCGGAGGTGTGGCGCACGATGAACGCCATCTTTTCGGGCGTGCAGTGGACGGCGGCAACGATCAGGTCGCCTTCGTTCTCGCGCCCGTCATCATCCATGACGACGACGATCTCGCCGCGTTCGAAAGCACGCAGGGCTTCGACGATCTTCTTCTGGTCGTAAGGCATAAGTGCTCGCTTTGCTCGCAGGGAATAAGGGAGTAGGGCAGTACGGGAGTAGGGAAAAGCAAAAAGATTTGGCCGGCCGCGCTAAGAGCGCAACATATTCCCTTATTCCCCTATTCCCTTCCCGTCTGTCCCCGATGCCGCAGATAGTGGTCGGCGATCGCACAGGCAACCATTGCTTCGCCGATCGGCACGGCGCGGATGCCGACGCATGGGTCGTGGCGACCCTTGGTCATGATCTCGACGTCCCTGCCGTCCTTGTCGATCGACTTTCGCGGCGTCAGGATCGAGGAGGTCGGCTTGACGGCGAAACGAGCGACGATCGCCTGGCCGGTCGAGATGCCACCGAGGATGCCGCCCGCATTGTTGGACAGGAACACCGGCTTGCCGTCATTGCCGATGCGCATCTCGTCGGCATTCTGCTCGCCGGTGATACGGGCGGCCTCGAAGCCGTTGCCGATCTCGACGCCCTTGACCGCGTTGATCGACATCAGGCCGGAGGCGATGTCCTGATCGAGCTTGGCATAGATCGGCGCGCCGAGGCCTGGCGGAACGCCGTCGGCGACGATTTCGATCACCGCCCCGACCGAGGAGCCCGCCTTGCGGATGCCGTCGAGATACTGGGTGAAGACGGGTACGGAGGCCGGATCGGGGGTGAAGAACGGATTTTCGGCATCGCCGATGAAATTCCAGTTCCAGTTGGCGCGGTCTATGGATTTTTCGCCCATCGACACCAGCGCGCCGCGCACCACAACGCCCGGAACCACCTTGCGCGCCAAGGCACCGGCCGCCACCCTGGCTGCCGTCTCGCGGGCCGAGGAGCGGCCGCCGCCGCGATAATCGCGCACGCCGTATTTGACCTCATAGGTGTAGTCGGCATGGCCCGGCCGGTATTGGCGGGCGATCTCGCCATAATCCTTTGAACGTTGGTCGACATTCTCGATCAGCATCGACACCGGCGTGCCGGTGGTGATCATCGTCTCGCCGTCCTCGTCGAAGATGAAGCCGGACAGCACCTTCACTTCATCCGGTTCGCGACGCTGCGTGACGAAACGTGATTGCCCCGGCCGGCGCTTGTCGAGTTCGGCCTGGATGTCTGCTCGAGTGAAGCGGATGCCGGGCGGACAGCCGTCGACCACGCAACCGAGCGACGGGCCATGGCTTTCGCCCCAGGTGGTGACGCGGAAAAGGTGGCCGAACGTGTTGTGAGACATGAAATGACCCTGCCCGGCATCGGAGCCGGCTGAAGATTGCGTTCTATTGGCGTTTTTCACAGGGGTCAAACTGTGATCTGGCGGATTTAGTTTTGACACATTCGGTTGGTTTCTGCTCTGCTCCATCCGCCGTTGAACGCCCGCCGCCATGCCGGCGCAATGATAAAGAGGAACGATCATGCGTACCCTGATTGGCGCCATTGCCGCCACGCTGCTGCTTTCCACCGCCGCTTTCGCCGGCCAGACCGAAGGCCTGATCAAGAAGATCGACAAGGATACGGCGACGCTGACGCTGGATGACGGCAAGTCCTACAAGCTGAACGCCGAGACCGATCTCGACGCGCTGAAGCCGGGCATGGACATCGTCATCGCCTACGATGTGACCAATGGCGAAAACATCGTCACCGACATGGAACTGCCGGACAGCTCTGCCAACTAGAGCTTCCAACCTCAATTGAATGCTGTGTTTGCGGTTCAGCTTTCGCCGAGCCGCCTGCCAATGGCCTAAAGCGTGTCGCGTCTGAACGGATTCAGGCGACCCGCTTTAGGTCTTTGTTTTATGCATGTCGTTCTCCCAAAACCGGGGTCACTTTTGGGCGACATGCATTAAAGCCACTCCAGACTCTTGCCTTCGAGCTTGAGCAGGCGATCCTGCGGTATTTCCAGGTTCGCGGCCTCGTCCTCGGCCAGCCCCAGAACGAAGCGAAACAAGGTGCGCATGACGCCGCCATGGGTCACGCATATCGTCTGGCGTTCGATCGCGTCGAAGCATGGCCTCACCCGTTCGAGCAGCATCTGATAGCTCTCCGCACCTTCGCCGGGCGGCTGAAAGTTCCACTTGTCCAGAGCACGCGTCATGCTCGCTCCGGGATATCCTGTCTCGAGCTCGGGAAAGGTAAATCCCTGCCAATCGCCGAAATTGACTTCGACGAGGCGCGGATCGGTTCGATAGGCATCCGGATCGAGCTTCATCGCGGCGCGAATACGCTGCATCGTTTCGCGCGTCCGTTTCATCGGACTGGCGAGGAAATCGAATTCCCAGGGATTTGGGACCAACGCGGCTAGCCGAAGCCCGTTGCCGGTCGCCTGTTCGCGGCCAAGAGCGTTGAGATCGGTATCGGCCTGCCCCTGAAGTCGCATTTCGGCGTTCCACGCGGTCTGGCCGTGGCGCGCGATATAAACCAGCGGGTACATCAGGTCTTCCGGTGCGGGATCGGGACGGACGACGGTTGGCCGGGCGTTAGTCCTTGACCGTCGA
The DNA here is from genome assembly GCF_003997835.1 of Mesorhizobium sp. M7A.F.Ca.CA.004.12.1.1. Lineage (NCBI taxonomy): Bacteria > Pseudomonadati > Pseudomonadota > Alphaproteobacteria > Hyphomicrobiales > Phyllobacteriaceae > Mesorhizobium > Mesorhizobium sp. M7A.F.Ca.CA.004.12.1.1. The sequence goes on along the minus strand of NZ_RZRK01000530.1, from coordinate 1,572 downwards.
AATATCAGGCGCGTCGACCGCCTTCATGCCGACGACGTGGTAGCCCGAATCGACGTGATGCACTTCACCGGTGACGCCGCGCGACAGGTCGGACAGGAAATAGACGCCGGAATCGCCGACTTCCTCCTGCGTGACCGTCTGCTTCAGCGGCGAATTGTACTCGTTCCACTTCAGGATGTAGCGGAAATCGCCGATGCCGGAGGCGGCCAACGTCTTGATCGGGCCGGCCGAGATGGCGTTGACGCGGATCTTCTTGGCGCCGAGGTCGACCGCCAGGTAGCGCACGCTGGCCTCGAGCGCCGCCTTGGCGACACCCATGACGTTGTAGTGCGGCATCACTTTTTCGGCGCCGTAGTAGGTCAGCGTCAGCAACGAGCCGCCATCGGTCATCAGCGCCTCGGCGCGCTTGGCTATGGTGGTGAAGGAATAGACCGAAATGTCCATGGTGCGCAGGAAATTGTCGCGCGTCGTCTCGACATAGCGGCCGGTCAGTTCATCCTTGTCGGAGAAGGCGATGGCGTGGACGAGGAAATCAAGCTTGCCCCAGTGCCTGGCGACATTGGCGAAAACCTCGTCCAGGCTCGCCGGATCGGTGACGTCGCAATGGCCGGCGACAAAGGCGCCCAGTTCCGCCGCCAGCGGCTCGACGCGCTTCTTGAACGCCTCGCCCTGATAGGTCAGCGCGATCTCGGCGCCATGGTCGACGCACGACTTGGCGATGCCATAGGCGATCGACCTATTGTTGGCGACGCCAAGAATGAGGCCGCGCTTGCCGGCCATTAGGCCCTGTCCACCCGCCATGTGAGCGCTCTCCGCAAGATTTCAGCTTTGTGGGTTGCCCTATCGCACAGGCACAGAGCCCCTTCAAGCGTCCAAACCGGACAGTTCGGGGGACAAAAGCCGCCGATCAGCCTTTTTGGCCGCGCAACAGCGCTTCGAGCGCGCTGTCGCCGCCTTCCGGCAGCATGATACGCACATGAGCGTAGAGATCGCCGTGGCCGCCGGCCTTTTCCGGCAGGCCTCTGCCCTTCAGCCGCAGGACCTTGTCGGAGCTCGACCAGGCCGGAATGTTGACCGCGAGCCTGCCGGTCGGCGTCTCGACCGGCACCTTGGCGCCGAGCACCGCATCCGCCAGTACCACCGGTAGATCGGCGTGCAGGTCGCGGCCCTCGATGCGGTAGCGTGGATGTCGGCGCAGATGGATCTTGACCAGCGCGTCGCCTGGCTGGCCTGGCCCCTGCTCGCCTTGGCCCTTGAGGCGGATGGTCTGACCATCCTCGACATAGGCCGGCAGCTTGACCGCCACCTTGCGGCCGTCGGGGAACATCGCCGTCACCTTTTCGGCGGTCGCCGCTTCCTCGATGGTGATATCGAGCGTCACGTTCAGATCGGCTGCTGTCGCCTGCTGGCGGCGATCGCCCGTGCCGGGACCGCGCGCGCCCGAAAAAGTGTCGCCAAAAATCTGGCTGAAGATGTCGCTGTTGCCGTCGAACGGATCGCCACCCGGTCGGCCGGAGCGGAATTCGAACCGCGAACCGCCCGGACCCTGTTGCCGACGAAAGCCGCCAAAGG
>NZ_RZRK01000052.1:0-14406 GCF_003997835.1 Mesorhizobium sp. M7A.F.Ca.CA.004.12.1.1 | reverse complement strand
GGCGTGTTGTTGGCGATGTGCAACGCCTTTTCAATCGATTCAAAAGTCAGCACCGAGAGCACCGGACCGAACACTTCCTCGCGCGCTATGGCCATCTCCTCGGTAACGCCGCGGATGATGGTGGGATCAAGATATTGGCCGACATTGGAGGCCAATTGCTTGCCTCCGCTGTAAACCTGGCTGCCGTCGCCTTCAGCGGCAGAAACATAGCCGGCCACCTTCTTCAGATGGTCGGACGAGATCATCGCGCCGACCTTGGTTTGGTCATCGAGCGGATCGCCGACCGTGACCCTGGCGGCAAGCGCCTTGACGGTGCTGAGAAAATCGTCGGCGATCGCCTCGTGAACGATCAGCCGGCTGCCGGCATTGCAGCACTCGCCGGCATTGAAGAAGCCGCCGAACACCGCCGCATCGGCGGCCGCTTCGAGGTCGGCGTCGGGGAAGACGATCTGGCCGTTCTTGCCGCCGAGTTCCATCGAGACTTTCTTCAGCGACTGCGCGGCCGAGGCCATCGTCATCTTGCCGACGCGGGTGGAGCCGGTGAACGACACCATCTCGACCAGGGGATGACTGACCATCGGCGCGCCGACGTCGGCACCAAAGCCGGCGAGGATGTTGACTACGCCGGCGGGCAGGCCGGCCTGCATCAGGATATCGCCGAGCACGAAGGTCGACGCCGAGGTCATTTCGCTAGGCTTGACCACCGCCGTGCAGCCGGCGGCGAGCGCGAAGGGCAGTTTCTGGCTGACGATCAGGAACGGGAAATTCCATGGAGTGATGATCGAGACGACGCCGATCGGCTCGCGCAGGACGACGCCCAGCATGGCATCGCCGAGATTGGCGTAGGATTCACCATGCAACGTGCGGGCAAGCGAGGCGGCATAGCGCCAGATGTCAACGGCGCCGCCGATCTCGCCGCGCGCCTGGGCGATCGGCTTGCCCGATTCCAGCGCGTCGAGCCGGGCGATGTCTTCAAGCCGCGCCTCGATCAGGTCAGCCGCCTTGAGCAGGATCGCGGCACGCTCAGCTGCCCTCATGCGCGGCCATGGACCGGTCTCGAACGCCTTGTGGGCGGCCTGCACAGCGGCTTCCACTTCGGCCTCGCCGGCCTGTGCGTAGTGCGAGACGGTGAAGCCGTGGCCGGGACTATTTCGAGCAATCGTGCGGCCGTCGCGGGCATCGACATGCTTGCCGTCGATCAGCAGCCTGTAGGCTTTCGGTGCCGCAGCCGCCTCGGCCGGCATGGCGATCTTGAGTGGGGCGTTCATCTGTTTTCCTCTAGGATCTCGAAAAGGCCGGCTTCTGCTTGGCCTTGAAGGCATCGACGCCGGCCTTGAGATCTCCGGTCAGGGCGATGAAGCCGCTGGCCAGCGCTTCGGTGGCGGCGGCACTTTCCTCGCCTTCGGCGACCGCGATCATCAGCTTGGCGGCTTCCGTCGCCAGTGGCCCGCGCTCGGCGATCTTTTCCGCCCACGCCTGTGCATTAGCCAGCGCCTTGCCGGTCTCGACCACCCGATCGACAATGCCCAAGGCCAGTGCTTCAGGGGCGAGAAAGATCTCGCCGCCCAGCGCCATGCGCCGCACCGTCTGCGCGCCGAAGCGGCGCACGGCGCGCTGCGTGCCGGACCAGCCCGGAACGACGCCGATCGAGGTTTCGGGGAAGCCCAATTTTACCTGTGTTTCGGCCACGCGGAAGTCGCAAGCCACAGCCAGTTCGAGCCCGCCGCCCAGTGCATGGCCCGACAAAACGGCGATGGTCGGCTGCCTGAGCCGCGCCAGCCGGTCGAAGACGCGGTGGCCGTAGCGTACCCATTGCACCTGGAAATCGGCGGCACTCATCCGCGCCCACGCTTCAACATCGCCACCGGCGCAAAATCCCTTGCCCTCGCCGCGCAGCAGCACGACGCGGACGCCCTCGGCCATCTCGGCCGCGTCAAGCGCCGTCTCCAACGCGCGCAGCATCGGAATGTCCAGCGCGTTGAATTTCTCCGGCCGGCGCAGCGTGACGACGCCGATGGCGCCGTCGGTTTCAAAGGTGACGAGGTGCTCAGCCATGCGCGCCTCCAAGCGAGGCGCCGCCATTCAGCGACAGGCCTATCGGTTGCTCCTGATAGAGGGCTGCCGGTGTCGTCTTGAGGTTCTTGGCAATGCCCAACGGAATTTCCGACTGCGCCAGCACATCGCGCTGCAGATCGATGCCGGGTGCGAGTTCTGTGACGACCAGGCCCTCCGGCGTCAGCCTCATCACGCAGCGTTCGGTGACATAGGTGATGTCCTGTCCCTGCGCGACTGCGCGCTTGCCCGAAAACGAGATGTGCTCGACTTCGTTGACCACCTTCTTGACCTTGCCCTCCTGATCGATGCGGATGCCGCCATCGGCCAATGAGAGTTTTGCCCCGGCGTTGAAGAAGCCGGAAAACACGATCTTCTTCGCCCGCGCGGTGATGTCGACAAAGCCGCCGGCACCAGCCGTGACATGCGGGAGCGCCGAAAGCTTCGAGACATTGACCGAGCCATGGCGGTCGATCTGCAGGAAGGACAATAGCGAGGCGTCGAAGCCGCCCGCCTGGAAATAAATGAACTGGTGCGGCGAGGGCATGAAGGCGTCGGCGTTCGACGAACAGCCGAATTTGAAGTCGAGCAGCGGCACGCCGCCGACCGCGCCCTGTTCGATCACCCAGGTAATCTTGCCGTGCTGTCCTTCCTCGAGAAGGATGCGCGGGACATTGGCGGAAATGCCGAAGCCGATGTTGACGGCCATGCCGTCGCGCAACTCCATGGCGACGCGGCGCGCGATCACTTTCTGGACGTTCATCTCCGGCGTGCGGAAGCTCGACAGCGGCCGGAAGATTTCTCCGGAGATCGCCGGGTCATAGGGTGTCAGCGTCGTCTGCAACTGGTCGGGCGCGACGACGATATGGTCGACCAGGACGCCCGGCACGCGCACGTCATGCGGTTTCAGCGTACCGTTTTCGACGACGCGCTTGACCTGCGCGATAACGATGCCGCCATTGTTACGGGCGGCGAGCGCCTGTTCGAGGCCACCGAGATAGGCGCCCTCATGCTCGTAGGTGAGGTTGCCGCGCTCGTCGGCTGACGTGGCGCGAATGATCGAGACCTGCGGCACGATGGAGCGGAAATAGAGCCATTCCTCGCCGTCGAACTGCTGCACCGAAACGATCGGCTCGCTTGCGGCGGCGTTCATGGCGCAGCCCTGGTGGCGCGGGTCGGCGAAGGTGTCGAGGCCGACCTTGGTCAGCACGCCCGGCCGCTTGGCGGCCGCTTCGCGGTGCATGTCGAACAGGATGCCGGACGGCACGTTGTAGGCGGCCACCGAATTGTCGCCGATCATCTTCCAGATCTGCGGCGGTTCGGAAGAGGAGGGGCCGGACGGGTAGGAGCCGCACAAAGTACGCTTCAGCAGGCCGGGCTTGGCCAGATGGTCGATGCCTTTGATGCCGTACATGTCGCCGGCGGCGATCGGGTGAAGTGTGGTGATATTTTTTGGGTGGCCTTCCTCCTCGAAGCGTTCGCCGATCGCGGCAAGCACCGCGTCCGGACAGCCGAGACCGCTCGACGACGACACGGAGACGACCATGCCGTCCTTGATCAGGCCCGCTGCCTGCGCTGCCGAAACGACCTTGCTCAATTCATGATCCCCGAACCGGCCGTCCTGTTTCGGGTGCGGCGATCCGGGCCACAGCTTTCCCTGACGACCAGATTGACCGCGCCGATATGGTCCTCGGCCCGCGTGGTGCGCGACTGGATCATTTTCAGCATGACATGGGCGGCGCGTTCGCCGAGGCCGGCCGAGTCCACCGCGACGCTGGTCAGCGCCGGCATATAGTGCTCGGCCTCGGCTACATCGTCGAAACCGACGATGGCGAAATCAACTCCCGGCTCAAGCCCGCGCTTGCGCAGCGCCAGCATGGCGCCAAAGGCGACAGCGTCGTTGAAGCAGAGCGCCGCGGTCGGCGGTTCAGCCATAGCGAGAGCGGTTTCCAGACACCCTATACCCCCTCTGCGGCTGGTCTCGCCCTCGACGACCAGTGCGTCGCGGGCGGCGATGCCCTGCGTCTCGCAGGCTTCGCGAAATCCGCCAAGCCGATCGTGATAGACCACCAGGTCGGACGAACCGCCGAAGAAGACCAGCCTGCGATGTCCCTTGCCGATCAGATGGGCGGTGGCGAGATAGGCGCCGCGATGATTGTCGGGCGCGATAACCGGAATACGGCTCTCGGGAAGCCGGCGCATGGCGAAGACCACCGGCAGACCTGCCGTCTCGATCCGCCTGAAGGCGCCCGGCGTCGTGCCGCGAGCCGGCGAGACGATGAGGCCGGCGACGCCTTGCTCCATCAGCGATTTCAGCACTTCTTCCTGGCGCACCGGATTTTCCGCCGTGTTGGCGATGAACGGCACGATGCCCGCCGACTGGAAGACCCGCTCCATGCCAACCGCCAGCTCTGCGAAGAAAGGATTGGTGAGATCGTTGATGACCATGCCGATGACATTGGAGTGCGCCTTGCGCAGATTGGCGGCGCCCCGGTTGTAGACGTAACCGACATCCTCGATCGCCTTGCGCACTTTGCTCGCTGTTTCGGGCCGGATCAGCCCGCTGCCCTGGAGCACGAGCGATACCGTCGATTTGGACACGCCTGCTTCGCGGGCGATGTCGAATATCGTCGCCTTGGCCCGGTTGGCCATCCAGATGCATCCTCCCCGACTGCAGGTCCAAAAGTATTGGAACGTTCTAATCTCTGCTCCGGTCGTGAGTCAATCGGGATTTTTCTCGCGTCTCGAATGCCGATCGTGCGTACTCAAATGGCTTGCTCCATAAGGCTTTTGTGTTGCAATGCAGCATTCTTCCTGCCGTGGAGTTCGAATCTTAAAGGTTCTTGATTTATTGGAACGTTCCATCTAGTAGCGTTGCGAAGGGAGAGATCGATGGACATTTCCTTGCCTGGTGAGGGGGGCGGCAGCACCCGGTACACGCTGGTCGGCGAACCGGTGCAGCCTGACATCGGCGCGCGATTTTCGCGTATCGCCTATGCCGCCGCGCACGTCGTTGCCGATCCGCTTGCCATGACCGATCCGTGGTCCAGGCCGGTGGTCGACTGGGACAGGACGATGACGTTCCGTCACCATCTGTGGCGGTTGGGATTCCGCATCGCCGAAGCGATGGACACGTCGCAGCGCGGCATGGGTTTCGACTGGGCAAACGCGCAGGAATTGATTCGCCGTTCGATCGCCGAGGCGCGTACCGTCGATGGCGCCGATCTCGCCTCGGGTGCCGGGACCGACCATCTGGCGCCCGCCGCCGCCAGGACACTGGACGATGTGGTCACCGCCTATGAGCGGCAATTCGCTTTCATCGAAGGCTTGGGCGGCAAGGCGATCATGATGGCCAGCCGGGCACTGGCGGCAGTTGCCAAGGGGCCGGACGACTATGTCAGCGTCTACGACCGCATCCTGTCCCAGGCATCCGGCAAGGTCATCCTGCACTGGCTGGGCGACATGTTCGATCCGGCGCTCAGGGGCTATTGGGGCAGCGAGAATTTCGAGACTGCTCTCGATACAGTTGTTGCCATCATCGAACGCCACTTTGGCAAGGTCGAGGGGATAAAAATCTCACTGCTCGATGCCGGCAAGGAGGTCGCGCTGAGGAACCGTCTGCCGGACGGCGTCGTCATGTTCACTGGCGACGATTTCAATTATCCCGAACTGATCGCCGGCGACGAGAAAAGACACTCGCACGCACTGCTCGGTATTTTCGACGCGATTGCGCCGGTCGCCAATGCAGCGCTGGCGAAACTGGCGGAGGGTGACCGCGCCGGCTATGACGCCTTGATGGCGCCGACCGTGCCGCTATCGCGAAAAATCTTCGAGGCGCCGACCGAGTACTACAAGGCCGGCATCGTCTTCATGGCCTGGCTGAATGGCCATCAGGACCATTTTGCGATGGTCGGCGGCATGCAGTCGGCGCGCGGCATCCGTCACTATGCCGACGTGTTCCGCCTTGCCGACCAGGCCGGATTGCTCGCTGATCCCGATCTGGCGGTGGCCAGAATGAAGAGCCTTTGCACCGTCGCGGGCGTTTGATTTCGGGAAAGTGGTTCTCATCATCGACGTGACAGGCCAGGAATGCCGGACGTCCCTAGAGCAATTCCAGGAAAAGTGTGAAACGGTTTTCCGTCCGGAATTGCTTAAAAACAAGGAGTTAGAGCGGGTCGCCGTTTCCGTGAAACGGTGAACTGCTCTAACGTCTTCGCCACAGCCAAAAAGGCGCGATTGCCTCGTCTGGATGAAATATGGGCTTGGCCGCCCTTCCCAGATCGGCAGGTGGCATCCCTGCGGGATCATGATGCGTCAGGTCGAGAAGCAGCGGCCCAAGCCGATCCGGATCGACAGTTTCGGCCGACATGGTGTGTCGCTTGTTCTCGTGCGCAACAAGCCAGTGCAGCGCCTGGACCAGTCCCAGTCCCTCGGCTGTCTTGTGCTGCCAGAGATTGTCACCAACCGAAGACATGACACGGGCCAGCGACGTCCAGCCTTGCAAGGTAAACATGGCGTAGTGCCTGGGGCGCGTGCGGGACAGTTCCCTGGGCAAGGAGCCGTCGGCTGCGATCTGGGTCGCCAATCTCTCCCGAGCATAGAGGCTGATCTTGGCCAGGGTGGCGCTGTCGCCAAGAAATGTGGCGATCGATGCCCGCTGCAAATCGTAGTACGTTCCTTGGTTGCTGCTGCTGCAGAAGGCCGTCGCGGCTGCCGGCGCGGTGTCCAGCCATTCACAGTAGGAACCGAGCCAGGCTCTGAACGCCTCGCGATCCTCGTCGCCCAGTACTCCTGTTCGCTCGATCAAGCGTACGGCATCCAGGAAGAAATAGAAATCCTTCAGCTCGATGATGCCGTAGCCGGCCCCTTCATTGTTGTCGTGGCCCGACCGCACCTGCGCATAGCGCAAATGCGGGTTCATTCTTGTCTTGGGATCGACAAACCATGCGCGAATGAGCCTCGCGGCGTGGACGGCGTAATGACGTCCATCAAGCACGGTTGCGGCGAGCGCAAGCACGGTTGTGTCGTCGAAGACGCGCTGTAAGCGTGTGCGATCGTAGGTTTCGCTTCCTGCTGCATACAATGCCGTGCCGGGCACGCGTTCGCCATCGAGCCTGATATAGGGCAGGCCATCGGGTCTGTCGGGGTCGGGCCACCAGTAAGGCGCCGGGTGAAAATAGTCCTGGGGATCCCCGCTGGGGGCTCGGCCAGTCTTGTCGAGCACGCTGAACGGACCGCGGGCGAGTGCCTGACCGGCCGCGGTTTCGAGATAGCGCAGGATGGGTCCGTCCTTTACCGCGTGGGCGAGGGCGTCTTCGTCATAGAAAGCCAGGCGGGAGGTATCAAGCCGAGCGGCGACTGCCTTGGCGTCACATTGATCGACCATATCGACGATCGCCTGGTCGCGGCTGACCAGACGCGCGACGAAGCCGGCCTTGCCGATCTCCAGATGCGAACGTCCTGAATCCAGGCGCGCCACCCAGCCCGCTTTCTGGAGCAGCCCGGCATCCGCTGCCCGGACCGGGCGTGGAAAATCCCAGGCGTCGTCGCGGTAGCGATCCCAGGGGCCGGGAACTGCCAACCGCCACAGCATCTCGATTTTTGGCCGCCTTCCGTAGCCATAGTTTTCGTCGAACAGTTGCGTGGTATCGGCTCGAAATATGATCTGCGGCTCTTCCTCGGCCGGCGGCTGGAAGCTCTGGTCCAGCAGAAGCGCATTGTCGACAATACGCGCCATGGGCACCACAGCGTAGGGAAGGTGCGGGTTTCTCTCGATCGCGGACCGTATCCGCTGGAACGCAGAGCCTGTCAGGTAGCAGTTCCCGTCCCAGGGCATCAGCCATTTTGCCCTGCCGCGGGCAATCGCGAGCGCGGCGTTGCGAGCCCCATTGTTGTTCATCACATAGAGGTTCTTGCTGCGGCGGATGTGCGTTTCGTAACGCGCGGACTTTCCGCTCGCCCGGCCCTTCTCTGAGAATCTGAGGTCGCCGGCAACAAGCTGGTCGACGTCCCAGGATATCTTCCGGTACGCATCGAGTTCGAAGGGGATTGTGTGAAAATTCTGGCGGCGGCTTTCGAGCAGGCCGATGATCCGGGCTTCCTCGTCGGTGTCGACTATCCGATTGACGATCCAGAATTTTTCGCAGGCGTCGAAGACCGGTTCGTTGTCCAGAATGAACAGCACGTTGTCGAATGACTGGCCCTTGCGGTGTCGCGGTTCCAGATCATTGCCGATGATCCGGACGAGCATGAAGCTGTCGGCAATCTGCGAGATCGGCGACGCCGTGTAAGTCTCGCGGGCGGCTTCGATCCGCTTGCCGAGTTCGCGTCGGTATTCAGCGTTCTGCTTTGCGGAAATGAGCGCGTTGCCCAATGTCGACCACGGCGACTGCAATTGCGTGCGCACACGGTTCAGTTCGCGATGTATCTTCGGCCAAGGCGACAGTTTTTCCCTTCTGGACTGTGAACTCATGACGGCACGCAAGGAGACCCGATCACCGCCTCGGGAATGCGCGCAGTTTCGCCAACCATTCCGGCTTCGATCCTGGACCATTTCTGAGTGTGAGGCGACCAAGCCCTGAATTGTCCAACGCGATCAATCATGGAAAACGTCTCTCGCCTGCAATGTTGCGAATGTCCTGTTACGGTTCTGCTGCATCGGTCACGGCAGGTTGCAGGCAACGCCGACAAGACAATGCGATAAATCAAATCCGAAAACCACATAGCATGGCAAAATGCCCCGGCATCGGCGATGCGCCTTCACGCGAAGGCAAGCTCGCAAAAAGATTCCGCCGGTGATCGCAATTTTCTTGTGAACCAATTTCTCCCGAGGCGCGACCAAGCGATGTGTCCAAACATGGTCCATCAAGGAGAACGTCTGATGTTTACTGTTTCAAGAAACGTCCTTTTGGCCGCCATCGCCGTTTCGGTGCTGGCCGGCTGCAAGACAACCGCTCCCAGGGAATGCGACAAGCTGAAGCCCGGCGTCACCTACAACGGCAAATGCTGCGGCATCGGCGAGCCTTGCCGTGAAGGCAAGGGCGGCGGCGACAGGCCGGGAAATACGCCTGATCCAGAGCCGCAATGATCTGATTGCCCGTCGCCCGTCCCGGTCAGCACCGGGACGGGCGCACAGCTTTCCGCGACGGCGTTTGCGTCCGGCGTCCGGTCTGCCAGGACCGGGTTGCGAAACTCGCCGGCGCCGCCCACGACAATGGCGAAACGGCAAATCTTGACGTCAGCTTGTGGCGGCCATTCCCCGCATATCACCTCACGGCCCCAGCCTCGTCCGTCCTGCGTTGTTGAACCCGACAACCCTTTGCTTACTATACGGTTTTTCGGTGCTTGTCGGCTGCCCCCATGCGTGCTTACTTGTGGTTGTTTTCATTCCGGGGATACAATCATGCGTTTTCTACTTGCTGGCGTCGCCATGCTGTCGTTCGCCGCCACTGCGGCTCTGGCTGATCCAGCTTCGGACTTCAAAAGAGCCGATCAGGCGTTGAACCAAACCTTCAAGCAAATCCAGAAGCGGCTTACGGATGATTCCGACGGCAAGGCACGGTTGGTGAAAGCGCAGAGAGCGTGGATTGCGTTCCGCAACGCCGAATGCACGTTTCAATCCAGCGGTGACGATGGTGGCTCCGCGGCGCCGATGGTTGCCGCTGCTTGTCAAGCTGAACTGACCAAGGCTCGCACCAGGCAGTTGAGGGCCTACCTGAACTGCCAGGAGGGTGACCTCTCTTGCCCGGTGCCATCAGAATGATCTGGAGTGACAAAATGCCGAATTTCAAGATGAGATATGTGCTGATCGCGCTTGTGCCGTTGGCGGTTGCTGGTTGCGTCAGCGCTGAGGATCAGCGCGCAATGGATCAGCAACAGTGCGCTTCTTACGGCTATAGGCCAGGAACCAACAGGTTTGCCGACTGCATGATGCAACAGACTTCACAACGTTCAGAAGACGAGCAGCGCTCAATGGATCGCATAGCCGCGCAGGAACAGAGAGACAAGGATCGCAAGGAAGCGCGTCGAAAGAACGACAGCTACATCGACCCAAGGCCGAGTTACGACAAGGACGGCAATCCGAATTTCGACACTCAAGGCAATTACCAAGGGTGTCACGGCGCGGGATGTTTGGTCGACAATCCAGACAATGGCGATGACGATGACCAGTAGGCTGGCTTCGCAAGGGCTCTTCTTCCTGCCCCTATAGTCCGGACCTCAGCCCAAATCGACAAACCGTTCGCCAAGCTCAAGCACTGCATGCGGCGTTGCGCCAGGTGCAGGCTATAAGTCAACCTATGCGAACCGCTCTACCTCTGGGGAACCAGCCGGGAAATGCCGATGCAAGATCTGCTTGTCTGGTTGGATGGTGGGCGTGACAGGGATTGAACCTGTGACCCCTGCAATGTCAATGCAGTGCTCTCCCGCTGAGCTACACGCCCATCCGAAGCCGCGCATACACCATTTTTGATCCAGCGCGTCAATAGCAGGAAAAAGGAAAGAAGGCGTCGTCTCGCCGCAGTGGCGAAGAGGTGCGGCGCCTCGCCTAGAAAAGGGCTCAGGCCGCCTGCAGCATCTTCTCGACCTCGTTGACGAGGTCGCGCAGGTGGAAGGGCTTCGACAGCACCTTGGCGTCTTTCGGCGCCTTGGAATCCGGGTTCAGCGCAACGGCGGCGAAACCGGTGATGAACATGACTTTCAGATCAGGATCGATCTCTGTGGCACGCCGCGCCAGTTCGATGCCGTCCATCTCCGGCATGACGATGTCGGTCAACAGCAGCGAGAAAGGCTCCTCGCGCAGCCGCTCATAGGCGCTGGCGCCATTGTCGAAATCACTGACCTGGTAACCGGCGCGCTCCAGCGCCTTGACGAGGAACCGACGCATATCGTCGTCGTCTTCCGCCAGAAGAATGCGTGCCATGATATCCCGTCCGAATCACCCGCCCGAGGTTGCCGTTGGGCAAGCCCGTTAACCATCCTGTATATGAGGAGGTGAGGGTAAACATCAAGTGAACGCTGACGGGGATGATCCATATTTGCCGGGCGTGTGCTGTGGCCGAAATGCTGGACACGAGGCTTGCAAGGTGGCACTTTCACATCATGATGCACTGGTGTTTTCGGGTTCGTTCAAATTGAAGACGGCAGCCGAGGATTTTTCGGTCTTTCCACCCTTCGAAATCCGGTCGGGCGTCGAGCAGCGCGTCCCCTTCCTCTTCAACTCACCGCATAGCGGCCGCTACTATCCGGAGCGCTTCCTTGCCATGGCAAGGCTGGACCGCAACGCCATCCGCCGGTCCGAGGACTGCTACGTCGATGAGCTGTTCGGCGGGACCGTCGCGCTCGGCGCACCGCTGCTGGCGGCGAATTTCCCGAGGGCCTATCTCGACGTCAACCGTGAACCGTGGGAGCTTGATCCGCGCATGTTCGCCGAGCCGGTGCCGTCCTTCTGCAACATCCGCTCGGCACGGGTGGCCGGCGGGCTGGGCACGGTGCCGAAGCTGGTCGGCGAGGGGCTCGACATCTATTCCGGCCGCTTGCCGCTGGCCGAAGCGGTCGCCCGCATCGAGGCCGTCTACAAGCCCTATCACGAGACGCTGAAGCGGCTGTTGACCAGAACCCATGCGCGGTTCGGCTTTGCCGTGCTGATCGACTGTCATTCGATGCCGGCGAGCATCCGGGTTGGCGACAGCGGCCAGCGGCCCGACTTCATCATCGGCGATCGTTTCGGCATCTCGGCAACGGCCGCCCTGACCGAGACCGCGATCGGCCTGCTCAGCGCCATGGGCTATTCGGTTGCCCACAACAAGCCCTATGCCGGCGGCTTCATCACCGAGCACTATGGCCGCCCGGCGCGCCATCTGCACGCGCTGCAGATCGAGGTCAACCGGGGGCTCTATATGAACGAGCGGACGTTCGAGAAGGCTGCCGGCTTCGATGCGCTGGCCGACGATCTGACGCGGTTCTCAGCCGACCTGATGTCGATGCCCGACCATCATTTCATCGACCTGCCACTGGCCGCGGAGTGAACAACCTGCCGCTGGCCGCGGACTGAATGGCGCCATAAAAAAAGACCGCATCGTTTGCACGATACGGTCGAAGTCTAGGGAGGAAACGCCCAAGGAGGGCATGGACAGGAAACCCTGTCCGAGATTGAGGGTATTGTGCGCTGCACAAATGTCAAGCGACCTTCAGCCTTTTTTAATTCACTCTGATGTGGAAATTGCGTTTCGATGGCGCCTGTGTGACATCCAGGCAACAGATGCCGTCGCGGAAAAATCCTCGACACCCTTGTTTTGGCACGAAATTGGCGGCAAAGCCGGGCTCGGGCATGCTGCAACGCGGGAGAATCAGTTGGACATCAGCATCGATTTCATGCGTCGCATCGCGCAGGCGGCAGCGGCGGAGACCTTGCCGCGCTTTCGTGCCCAAGGTGCGGTCGCCAACAAGGAACAGGGCAGTTTTGATCCGGTCACCGAGGCCGATCGCGAGGCCGAGCGCGCCATCCGGGCTCTGATATCGGCTGAGTATCCCGATCATGGTATTCTAGGCGAGGAGCATGGCAGCGAGAACATTTCAAGCCGGCACGTCTGGGTGATCGACCCGATCGACGGCACGCGCGCGTTCATTTCCGGTCTGCCGGTGTGGGGCACACTGGTCGGGCTGACGGTCGACGGCGACGCCGTTGCCGGCATGATGGCGCAGCCCTTCACCGGCGAGCTTTTCTACGCCAACGGCTCGGGCTCCCATTATGAGGGGCCAGGCGGGCCGCGAAAACTGACGACCCGCAAGACGACGAAGTTGGACCAGGCGACGCTGTTCACCACCACGCCGGCCCTGTTCAAGGGCGAGGCGCGCAACCGTTACGATGCATTCGAAAGACAGATCCAGCTCGCCCGCTATGGCGCCGATTGCTATGCCTTCGCCATGATCGCCTCGGGAAGCGTCGACATCGTCGCCGATCCCGGATTGAAGCCCTACGACATCGTGGCGCTGATCCCGATCATCGAAAAGGCAGGCGGCGTCGTCACCACATTCGACGGCGGGCCGGCGGAACAGGGCGGCGATGTACTCGCCGCGGCGACGCCGGAACTTCATGCCGCCGCCATGGCCGCCCTGCGCGGCTAAACGAGCGTCCGCCGCCATTCAGGTGATGCCGACCGCTTGAAGCAGTCGTTTTACTGCCGGCGGCACCCCTTGGGGAGCGGGCCAGCGACCGGCGCCCGTCAGGCTGTGGGGTCGTCGCTGCCGGGAATGAAGGCGTCGAAGGCGGCGAGCAATTGCTCGCGGTAGATGTCGGCTTCCTGCAGGATTTCGTGGCGGGAGCCATCGATCATCAGCAGCGAACCGAGCCGCAGACGCCTGGCGTAGGCTTCCACGGCCCTGGTCGAGACGACCTGGTCGGCGCCGGCGGCGATGATCAGCAGCGGGACCTGGATCCGAGCCATGAAATCGGGGTCGCTGACGGCTTCCGATGCTTTCGCGGCTGCCTGCAGCCAGCGGATCGTCGGCCCGCCAAGCGCCAGTTGCGGGTATTCTTCATAGATCCGTGTGTTGCGCCGATAGCGCTCCGGGTCCGATGTCAGCTTGTTGGTCTCGAACGGGGCCGTAACCCTCGGCCGCGGACCCCAGGCGGCGTAGAGCCGGCCGAGGCCGAGAGCGCAGAACAGAGAACAGACGCGGCGAACCGTCGAGATCGAGACCGGCAGGTCGGGCAGCGTCAGGAAGGGCGCGATCAGCACCATGCGCCGGATGCGGTTCACCATTGATGGGGCGGCAAGCAGGGTGATCAAGGCACCTGCCGAATGGGCGAGGATGTAGTACGGTCCGCGGCAATCGGGCAGCACGATCTCCTCGAAGAACTGTTCGAGGTCGGCGGTGTACTCGCGGAAGCTGCTGACGTAGCCGCGCTGGTGATCGCGGATCAGCCGGTCGGAATCGCCCTGGCCGCGCCAATCGAGCGTGGCGACGCCAAAGCCGCGATCGGCAAGGTTGCGGATGGTTTCGAAATATTTCTCGATGCACTCGTTGCGGCCGGTGAGCAGGACCACGGTGCCCTTCATCGGGCGAGCGACCGCGCCGAACAGGCCGTAGCGGATATTCTTTCGGTCACGCGTGGTGAAGAAGCCGCCGGTGGCATTTTCCGGCCGCGGATTGCCCTCGATTTCGTGAAAAAGGGAGTTTTCGGTGAAAAGATCCGTCATTCGGCGCTTCGTGCTCGGCGTCTCGCATGCCCGCCTGCGCTGGCCGGCTCCGCTAAGGTGATAGACGCCCATGCGCCAAAAGCCAAGGAATTCCCGGTGAAGGGGAGGCTGCATCAGGGAAGGCCGGAAGCCGCTTGAAAGCGTGCTTCCGGCC
>NZ_RZRK01000529.1:0-4344 GCF_003997835.1 Mesorhizobium sp. M7A.F.Ca.CA.004.12.1.1 | reverse complement strand
CGTCGAGGTCGAGGAGGCCAATGGCGGCGCCATTGCTTTCTACCGGTCGAAGGGGTTTTTGCCTGTCAGTGCCGCGGAGGAGTCCCGCGATACCTCAAGACCGACGACGCTGAGTTTCGAGAAGTCGCTCGGATAGATTGCCACCGGGATGAATAGAGCGACCTGGCCATGCGTCATCGCGGCGTTTGCTGTGCCGGCTCACGACGGATATGCAAGGGCATGACCAAACTGTCCCGCATTACAGCGCTGGCGCTGCTCGCCATCATCATTTTCGCGACCTTGTCGCCGATCCAGATGCGGCCGCACCTCGCTGAAGCGAATGTCGAGCGTGCCTTGGCTTATGTCCTGTTGGGCTTCGCCCTGGCGATCGGCTTCCCCAACCGACTGTACCAGGTCGTGATCTTCGTGGCTGTGACCGCCGGCATGCTGGAACTGCTTCAGCTCATTGATCCCGGTCGCCATGCACGCCTCATCGATGCATTGGTGAAAGCCCTTGCCGGGGTGGTTGGGATCGTGGCGGGACACCTGATCGTCAGGGCCGGCGGACAAAAGAGCGAGAGCTAGGCGCGGCAGCAATCCGCCGCGATACGTCGACCCCAAAGAGTACGGGACCATCGACTGTGGTCGGCCCGTGTCTGTCTGGCCGAAGGATCGAGCCTTCGCGCTAGACAGCGGGAACCTCCACATTGTCGATCAGTCTGGTCTTGCCGAGCCATGCTGCCGCGAGAAGACGCCCTTCGCGGTTTCGGCGCCATGGCGCAAGCGTCAGGCTTTGGCGTACCTCGACATAGTCGACCTTTTGAAAGCCGGCGGCGATGAGGGCGCGGCTGGCCTCTTCGGTTGCGTCGCTCTGGCCGGCGCCTGCCGCCAGGGCCGCAGCCGTATTGCGCAATATGACGTTGAGTTGGCGGGCGATCTTCAGTTCGGCCTCATCGAGATAGGCGTTGCGTGACGACATGGCGAGACCATGCGCGTCGCGTATCGTCGGTGCGCCGATGATCTCGACAGGCAGGTCGAGGTCGCGGCAGAGCTGCCTCACCACACAAAGCTGCTGGTAGTCCTTCTCGCCGAAGACCGCACAGTCGGGCGTTGCCTGCAGGAGGAGCTTTGCCACCACGGTGGCGACGCCGTCGAAAAAGGTCGGCCGAAAGTCCGATTCGAGCCCGCCGGAGGGGCCGCCGACCGAGATTTTCGTGGCGAAGCCCGCGGGATACATCTCGCCAACCGTCGGTGTGAAGGCAAGGTCGGCCTTTGCCGCGCCCAACTGCTCGAGGTCGCGGGCGAGTTGGCGCGGGTACTTGTCGAGGTCTTCGCTCGGCGCGAACTGCGTCGGGTTGACGAAGATCGACACGACGCAGCGCTCGGCTTTTTGGAGCGCGATCCTGACCAGCGAGATGTGCCCGTCATGCAAAGCGCCCATGGTCGGCACCATGGCGACACGAAGGCCGTCGCGCCGCCAGTCCCGGATTTGCGCGCGAAGTGCGGCTACGCTGTCGACGACGACGGGTTGGCTCATGTGTCGTCCCTGCTGTTTGCCGCCGAAAAGACATGGCCGGGGCCGGGGAATGTCCGGCCCCGCACCTCGGCTGCATAGGTTTCCGCCGCATGCGAGATCACGCTGCGCAGGTCGGCGTATTCCTTGACGAATTTCGGCACGCGATCGACGGTCAGCCCGACCATGTCGTCGATGACCAGGATCTGGCCGTCGCATTCACCGCTGGCACCGATGCCGATGGTCGGAATGGCGAGGCGGCGGCTGATATCGGCGGCGACCCTCTCGACCGTGCCTTCGATGACCACCGAGAAAGCGCCGGCATTCTCGACGGCGAGCGCATCGCGAAGCAATGCCGCAACAGCCTCCTCGGTGCGGCCCTTGATCTTGTAGCCGCCGTCCTTCTCGACCGATTGCGGCTGCAGGCCGATATGTCCCATCACCGGAATGCCGGCGGCGACGATGGCCTCGATCTGGCTGATCATGTCGAGGCCGCCTTCGAGCTTCACCGCCTGGCAGCCGGTTTCGTCGACGACCCGCCGCGCCGAGTTGACGGCTTGCGCTGCCGTTGCCTCATAGGTGCCGGCCGGCAGGTCGACGACGACGCAGGCCCTGGCCGAGCCGCGCATCACGGCCTGCCCATGTGCGATCATCATCTCCAGCGAGGCGCCCAGCGTCGTCTTGTGGCCATGCAGGACCATGGCGACACTGTCGCCGACCAGAAGCAGGTCAACATGGCGATCGAGCAGACGGGCGATGGGATAGGTATAGGCGGTCAGGCAAACGATCGGCGTGCCGCCCTTGCGGTGGCGAATCGCCTCGGCGCTGATGCGAATGTCGGTGGTCGGCAATTCCGTGGCCAATCGTCACCTCCTTGGCCTCAAGCCGGGCTGGATGCAGGCATGGGCGCGCAGAGCTTTAGAAATACCGCAAAGGCTTGGCAAGCGTGCATGCAGCGACCGGGAGGATCACAGGCTTGTGTCGGGCTTCAGGCAAGCCATTTGCGCGCACGCCGTGGCAAAAGCCTTGCCTTCGGCAAGGCCTGACGCCATAAGCAGGAAAACGGGCGCTGCCGGCGCGAGGGTTTTGAAATGAAGACTTTCCTTACGCAGTTTTTCACCTGGGGGAACAGCCAGACGATAGGAACCCGCCTGCACACGTGGCGGTACGGCAAGAAGGTCGGCCAGGACGAGACCGGCAATTTCTATTACGAAGGCGGCATCGATTCGGAAGGCCGCACGCGCCGCTGGGTCATCTACCGCAATTATTCGGAGGCTTCGGCGATACCGCCCGGCTGGCACGGCTGGATGCACCACCGCGTCGACGTCGCGCCGTCCAGCGAGGACTACAAGCCGCGCGATTGGCAAAAGCCGCATCAGCCCAATCTGACCGGCAGCCCGGCGGCCTATCGCCCGAAGGGCTCGGTGCTGACCAATCAGCACCGCCCGCAGGTCACCGGCGACTACGATGCCTGGACACCCGGGTCGTAGGCGACAGGGTGCAAGCCGGTCCTTTATCGCCACAATTGGTGTTTAGCTGCTTGCTGATCAGAAAACGGCGACTAGCCTTGGCGATCGACAGAATCACCCGGGCGCGAACCACCGGTATCTTTGCATGAGCTTTTCTTACTCAATATCGGCCAGTCTGGCGCTAGCCGCCGGTCTTGCCGTCAGCACCGTGGCCTTCGCCGCTTCGCCTGAGCCCGCGGCACCCGCGCCGGCGCTGCCCGCCGGAGCGGACCGGGTCACCAATGCCGTTGCCGAGTTTGCCGGTATCGACAAGATTACCGGCCGCATCATCACCTTCGATGTCTATATCGACGAGACGGTGCAGTTCGGCGCTTTGCAGGTGACGCCGCGCGTCTGCTATTCGCGGCCGCAGGCCGAGGCGCCGAAGACCGATTCCTTCGTCGAGGTCGACGAGATCAAGGCGCTGGAAGCCGCCCTCGACGGCTACCGGGTGGCGCCGCTGGCGGATCTGGCACCATGGGCGCAGGTGTTCATCACCGCCACGGGACGCGCCGGCGTGCTGCCGGCCAGCGCGATTGCCGCCATGCAAGATGGTGCGGTGCTTGCCAACTCAGGGCATTTTCCGTGGGAGATCGACACCGAGGGCATGCGTGCCATGACGACCGGTAGCACCGATCTCGACGGCACCTTGCAGCGTCTCGACCTTGCCAATGGCCGGCATGTCATCCTGGTCGCCGACGGGCGCATGTTCAACCTTGCCGGCAGCGAACCGAAGGGCAATTCGATCGAATCCATGGACATCGGCTTCATGCTGCAGGCGCTGTCGCTGGAGCGGGTGGTGAAGGGCGCTACCGGCGAAAGACCGGCGCCAGGCGCGCAGCCGGTGCCCGACGACATCAACCAACGCATCGCCAGGCTGATGATGGCTACGATGGGGGCTGCCTTGTAACTATAGTAGCTCCTGATTCTATCTCTCTGTTTTGACGCAATTCCTGCCGGAAACCGTTTCACACTTTTCCTGGAATTGCTTGGTCCGGGAAGGATTGTGGGGCATGGCTGGCAAGACTGCGGAAGCGCCGGACTATTCGGTACCGGCCCTGGAAAAGGCGTTCGACGTCATCGAGCTCTTGGCTGAGCAGAAGGACGGGCTGAACCAGGGCCAGATTGCCGAGGCGGTCGGCCGCTCGATCCACCAGATCTACCGCGTGCTGCAGGCGCTGGAACGGCGCGGCTATATCTTTCGCGATCGCCCGGCCGGGCTCTATTTCCTGTCGACCCGCATGTTCGAGCTGGCGCACCGGCATGAGCCGCTGCGCGGCCTCGTCCAGGCAGCGCTGCCGTCGATGCGGCGGCTGTCCGACTCCATCCAGCAGTCCTGCAATC
>NZ_RZRK01000528.1:0-4347 GCF_003997835.1 Mesorhizobium sp. M7A.F.Ca.CA.004.12.1.1 | reverse complement strand
GCCTCGCCCGCCGCATCGAAAAACTGCAGGCTGCGGCGGATTTCGTCGCCGTCTCGCTTCTCGACGGCAAAGCCGTGTGCCCAGACCTTCGGGAAGATGCGCAGGTCGATGTTTTCGCCAAGCACCATGGCATTGTGGTTGCCGGTGACGACCTTGTCATAGACGCCGATCTTTTCGTGCACCGCGCTCTCATTGCGGGTCAGCGCCATGACCTCGCCGACGGCCTCGAGGCCGGTCAGAAGATCGTTGACGCGCGGCTCGATGCGCACGACGCCGTCGCCGCAATGCGCGGCGACCAGTTCGGCTTCCGAAATGCCGAGCTGGGCAGCCAGATCACGCTCGCGCGTCTTCGGATTGTCTGTCCGTGCCCGCCGGATTTCATGCGGGGCGGGTTTTACGCGCTGATCCATGTTTCGTCCCTGCTGCCTAGAGCAATTCCGGGAAAAGTGTGAAACGGTTTTCCGTCCGGAATTGCGTTAAAACAAAGAGCTAGAGCGGTTCGGCGTTTCCGAGAAACGGTGAACCGCTCTAGCCTTACTTGTTGAGAATGAGCTTGCCCTGACGGGTGATCTTCAGCCGGTAGAGCGCACCGTGATGCTCGATGCCGATCTCGTGCTCGCCCTGGAACAGAGTGTTGCTGGACAGGGTTCGCACCGCCAGCGGAACCCGGTCGAAACGGGTGGGGGCCGAGGCATCGTCGGAACGGCGGACGCGATAGCGAAAATCGTTGGGATTGTGGGTGTTCATCTCTGTCGATCCCTTTCCTGTGCCGGGCGTCTGGCTAGGCGTTGCGTAATCCGATTCATTTCTTGACTTGAATAATCATGTTTACTAGTCAGTGCAATACCGGATTAAATGAGTCAACATTTAAGACGCCGGAGACGATCAAAAATGCCAGCCAGCCCCGGGCCAGCCAGCATGAAACCTGGACTTTGGAGTTGGGGCATGGGGTTGGTGACTTGGGAATGGCGTGGCCGGTCGGCGGCGAACGGCGCGGCGGCATTGTTGGCAAGCGTGGCGGCTATCGCCTTGTCGGCGCAATTGGCTAACGCACAGCAAGCGGCGCAGCCGACAGAGCAAACGAAGAAGGCTGAAGAAGAAAACGCCGCACCAGCGGGAGCAACGCTGCTCGACAAGATCCTCGTCATCAGCCGCACCGGCGAGACGGCGATCGAATCGCTGGCATCGACCAGCCATGTCGGCCAGGAACAGCTCGACCGCCGCATGGCGACGACGCCGAATGAGATGCTGCTTGGCGTGCCCGGTGTCGCGGCGCAGGCCGACGCCAGACGCGTCAGCACCAGTATCAACATCCGAGGCTTGCAGGATTTTGGTCGCGTCGCGGTCATCGTCGACGGCGCCCGTCAGAACTTCCAGCGTTCCGACCACGGCACGCAGTCGACCTTCTACATCGACCCCGAACTCGTTAAATCCGTGGATGTTATCCGTGGTCCTGTCGCCAACACCTATGGCTCAGGCGCCATCGGCGGCGTCGTCTTCTTCGACACCAAGGACGCCGGGGATTTCCTTAAGCCGGAAGAAACATGGGCCGGCTCCGTCACGGGACGCTATGAGAGCAACGGCAAAGGCTGGACAACAAGCGCATCCGGTGCCTACCGCCTCAACGAGAACTGGGACGTGCTCGGCAACATCGTCTACCGCAACTATGACGACTACAAGGATGGCGGTGGCGACACCGTCAAGGGCACCGGCTTCGATGTGCTTAGCGGCCTGCTCAAGACCACCATCCGGCCGACCGACAACAGTGAGCTGAAGCTCGGCTGGGTCGGCTCAAGCGACGGCTGGAACGAGATCAGCGGCGGCGTGCCGGTCAATGACGTCGACCTGAAGTCGAACACCTTCACCGCCCGCTACAACATTACGGATGAGGACAAGAGCTGGCTCGATCTCCATATCAACACCTCCTACAACAAGACCAATCTCGATCTGACCAGCCTCGTGCCTCTCAACCGGTTTGACCCGAGCACCGGCCTTCCAGTTGTTTTGCCGGCTGGCTCGACATCGAGATTCGACATCGGCACGACCAGCATCGACATTTGGAACACGTCCAGATTCGAGACTGCGGGAATCGCGCACGAACTGACCTATGGCGGCGACTGGGCCGGCGATAAAGTCGAGACCGGCGGCACGGCCGGTGGCGACAGCTTCTATACGCCTTCCGGCAAGCGGAACGTCTCCGGCGCCTATGTCCAGGACAAGCTCACCTGGGAGTGGCTCGAAGTCATCGCCGGGCTGCGTTACGACAATTACAGCCTCAAGGATGACACCCACGAAACGTCGGGGGACCGGTTGTCGCCGCGCATCACCGTCGGCGTCTCGCCTTTCGACAGCGCCAGCCTTGCCGGCCTGCAATTCTACGGCACCTATGCGGAAGGATACCGGTCACCCTCCCTGTCGGAAACACTGATCAGCGGTCGCCATCCGGCAGGTGTCACCTTCCCGTTCCTGCCCAATCCCAATCTGCGGCCGGAAACCGGAAAGACCGTCGAATTCGGCGTCAACTACAAGCAGGATGACATCCTCGAAGCCGGCGATGCGCTGCGCATCAAGGCAGCCTATTTCAACAACGATGTCGAAGACTACATCGATGGCGTTACCCTGTCGCGGTTTGACCCGACAGCCGGCTGCCCGAGCGGACCCGGTATCCCGATATGCTTCCAGTACCAGAATTTTGCCAAGGCCAAGATCGACGGCTTCGAACTTGAGGGCGTCTATGATGCCGGATGGGGCTATGCCGGGCTCTCGGCCTCAATCACCAATGGTCATACCATTTCCTACAAGGACGTTCGGGCCGACCTGCTGACCATCCCCTCATCCCAGGTCACCGCGCAGCTCGGCTTGCGCTTCCTCGAGGACAAGCTGACCGTGGGCGGCGAAGTGCAATACAATGGCAAGCCCAAGGGCAATCCGATCGCCGAGGACTACACGCTGGTCAATGCTTTTGCCAGCTACCAGGCGACGGACAATTTGAAGATTGATTTCCGCGCCGACAATCTGTTCGATGTAAAATACGCCAACCCGCTCAACCTGACCACGGCCGGCCAGCCGCCGCAGCCGGTTTTCGCGGCTTACGAGCCCGGCGTCACCCTGAAGCTGGCGGCGACGATGCGATTTGGAGGCTGATGACCATGACGAGCTTGATGACATCCCTTCGTCTGCTGACCTCGATGCTGGCGATGTCGCTTGCGATGGTTCCGGCATGGGCACAAGAGTCCGCGCCGGTCCCTGCGCTGACCCTTGAACTCAACGGTGCGCAACCTTCCGACAAGGGTTGCCGCCTGACGTTCGTGGTCAACAACAATCTCGGCGCCGACCTGTCCAAGGCGGCGTTCGAGATCGCCCTGTTCAACGAGGCCGGCGTCGTCGACCGGCTGACCGTGCTCGACTTCAAGGAATTGCCGGCAGGCAAGACCAAGGTGACGCGTTTCGATCTGGCCGGCACCGAGTGCTCGAAAGTCAGCCGCGTGCTGATCAACAGCGCGACCGAATGCACCGGTACCGGCGTCGAACCGAACGCCTGCATGCGAAAGCTGAAGACGGACACCAAGACCGGGATCGCTTTCGGAGTCTGAGGTGGGGCTGCATCATGCATTCCCGCGAAACACCGTAGTGCAGCCTCTGGCCGGCGATAGCAGACTGCCGGCGAACGATCTTGATTTGACAACTCTACTCTTGTCGCTGCAGGTCTCGCGGCGAGACATGCAGGACATCAATCCCCTCCCCGAGGCCGGCGCCGAGCTGACCATAGAGCCAACCGAGCCGCTCGCGCTGCCGCGGCCATCGGCCTGGAGCCGCAAATGGACGGCGGCGATCGTCGTCTCCTGCCTGCTCCATGTCGCGGTGGCGGCGGCCTTTCTGATCTCCCCTACGGGGATTTCCAGTTTCCAGGACGCCGAGCAGCCGGAAGGTAGTGAACAGTCGGGCAGCAACGTGGCCGGCAGCGCGCTGGACAAGGACCCGGCGGCAATAAACGTTGCACTGGTGCCCAGCCCGCAACCGGCCAAACCACAGCCGGCAACGCCGCCCAAGCCGTCGCCGCCAACGGAGCCTTCTCGGCCAGCCAAGGAAGCGGCAACGACCAAGCCGGAACCTGTCAAACAGCAGACGGTTGCCCCAGACATATTGGTGGCCGGTGTCCCACGCCCCGATGGCCAGAGCGTGGCTCCCAAGACCGAAACGCCGGCGCAGCTGACCG
This sequence comes from Mesorhizobium sp. M7A.F.Ca.CA.004.12.1.1, assembly GCF_003997835.1. NCBI lineage: Bacteria > Pseudomonadati > Pseudomonadota > Alphaproteobacteria > Hyphomicrobiales > Phyllobacteriaceae > Mesorhizobium > Mesorhizobium sp. M7A.F.Ca.CA.004.12.1.1. The sequence continues at coordinate 131 of NZ_RZRK01000528.1, read as the reverse complement.
TTCAGCCTGAGAGCACGGAAGCGCCTGTCGCCGTTCCGGAGCGGCCTCCGATCCCTAGAGCCAGGCCAACTCCGGCAGCTGCCCCTTCAAAGATGGCGGATGAGAAGCGCGGCACGGCGGATGGCGAGGAC
>NZ_RZRK01000527.1:0-4349 GCF_003997835.1 Mesorhizobium sp. M7A.F.Ca.CA.004.12.1.1 | reverse complement strand
GCCCGGCAACGCCGAGGATTTCACCGGCCTTGAGGTCGATGTCGACGCCGTCGAGCACGATGGCGTGCGGCGCTTCGGGATCGCGCACGGTGCGCAGGCCGCGCACCGACAGCACGACATCGCCGGCCACCGCGCGTTGCGCCGGCCGGGCGTAGAGCTCGGACGCCGCGCGGCCAACCATCTTCTCGATGATTTTGGGCAGGGCGATCGGTCCACCCTCACGGTCGAGATGCCCGGCCAGCCGCCCATCGCGCAGCACCGTCATGCGGTCGCAGATGGCGGAGGCTTCCTCCAGCCGGTGGGTGACGAACATGATGGCGACCTTGTCCTTGCGCAGCCGGTCCATGATCGACAGCAACCGCTGCACCTCGGTCTCGGTCAGCGCCGAGGTCGGTTCGTCCATGATGATCAGCCGGCTTTTCAGCGACAGGGCGCGGGCAATCTCGACCAGTTGCTGTTCGGCCACCGACAGCGCCGACACCGGCGTCATCGGATCGATGGAGAGGCCGACGCGGGCGACGATCGTGCGGGAGTCCTGCTCCATCCGCCTCCAGCTGACCAGCCCGAGCGGACCGGTCGGCGCGCGGCCGATAAAGATGTTTTCCGCCACCGTCAGCGTCGGGATCAGGCTGAGCTCCTGGTAGATGGTGACGATGCCGAGCCGCTTGGCATCCTGCGGGCTGGATGGATGATAATCGGCACCGTCGAAAGTGATGCGGCCGCCCGACGGCGGCATGACGCCCGAGAGGATTTTCAAGAGCGTCGACTTGCCGGCCCCGTTTTCGCCGAGCAGGCCGAGGATCTCGCCGGGGCGGATATCGAGCGAGACGTCGCTGAGCGCGGTGACGCCCGAGAAATGCTTGGTGATGCCTTCGACGGCAAGCAGGATGGGTTCGGACGATGCGGCTTCAGCGGCTGGCGGCAAGGGTGGCTCCTTCCATGCAGTTGATGTCGCCTGTCAGCGCTTGAACGCCCCCCTCTGTCCGGCAGGACAGAGGGGAGCGCTGTCCCGCCGGCTTTGCCAATCGGCCGATCCCCGCCAAACCCCTACTTCGTCTCGCCAATCCGCTCCGCCTTGTCGAGATTGTCCTTGCCTATGACGATCGGCGTCAGCAGCACCAGCTTCTCCTTCGGCTCGGTCTTGTCCTTGGCAAAGGCCACCGCGATGCGCACCGCGGTGCGCGACTGCTCGCCGGGAAACTGCTCGACGGTGCCCGCAAGCTTGCCGTCGCGCACCGCGACCAGCGCTTCCGGCAGCGCGTCGAAACCGTAGATCTTGACGTCGGTGAAGTTGCGCGCCGCACAGGCCTCCAAGGCGCCGAGCGCCATGTCGTCATTGGCGCAGACGATGGCGTCCGGCTTGCCGTTGGCGGCAAGGCCGGCTTCGGTCACCGACAGCGCTTCGGCGCGGGCGAAGTTGGCGGTCTGCTCGAAGACGATCTGGTACTTGTCCTTCAGCGGATCGAGCACATTGTGCACGCCCTTGTTGCGGTCGATCGCCGGACCGGCGCCGGGCTGGCCCTGCAGATGGAACAGCTTGGCGCCGTTGGGGAACGCCGCCACCACCGCGTTGGCTTCCGCCTCGCCGCCCTTGACGTTATCGGCGCCGACATGGGCGAGGATGCCCTCGACGCCGTCGACACGGCGGTCGATCGTCACCACGGGAACGCCGGCCTTGACCGCTTCCTCGATGGCCGGCGCCAGCGCATTGACGTCGAGCGGCGAGATGACGATGGCGTTGACCTTCTGCACCAAGGCCGCCTCGATGTCGGCGGTCTGCTTGGTGGCCGAGTTCTGGCCGTCGCTTTCGGTCAAATTGACGCCTTGCGTGGCGGCTTCCGCCTTGATCTCGTTCAGCATGTGCACGAAGAACGGAAAGCCGAGACTGGGCACCGAGCCAAGGATGGTGAGCTTGTCCTGCGCAAACACCGAGGGCGCGGCGACCATCATGGCGCCGAAAGCCGCGGACGACAGCAGGAATTCACGTCTGTTCATGGGATCCTCCTCCACAAGAACGCACGACCCCGAAAACCGGGATCGGTTTCAGGAAGGATCATGCGTCGGTTCAAAGTGTGGAGCATCCTCCCTGCGCCCGAAAACGCATGCCGCTCCAGCTGGCCGCCGCTGTAAAAAGAGCCTCCCACCGACGCCTGCCTGGGGATGCTAACCCAGGGTCAACCATTTGTGCAACCTCGATATAACAGAGGTGCCGGGCAATTTATCGGAATTGTCGGATTTTGGTTTGCAGCGTGGGCAACATCTCCCTGAGATGCTTGGCTTCCATTCCCTCTGCCCGGCACTACCTTGGACTGACTCGCGAAGTTTTTGTGATCTGGAGAACCCGTATGAAGCCGCAAATCGTCTGCCATATGCTCGCATCACTCGACGGCAGCCTTCATCCAAGCCGCTACACGACAAGTCCGGACGGGACCCGGGCGGAGTGGTCGAGCCTCTACGAACATATCCACAGTGATCTCGCGGCTGACGCCTGGATCGTCGGCCGCGTCACCATGGCCGAGATGAGCAAGGCCGCCGCGCACCCACCAGCCAATGTCGGCAAGGTCGACCGGCCCTATCATTTCGCGCAAATGGATGCGGGCAGTTATGCCGTGGCGCTCGATGCCTCGGGCAAGCTCCATTTTTCCAAACCCGACATCGGCGGCGACCATGTCGTGGTGCTGCTTGGGCGCGACGTCGCCGACAGCCATTTGGCCGAGCTTGCCGCTGACGGCGTGTCCTATATCGTGTCGGAAGCGGCGGACATCGATCTCGCGGCTGTGCTCGAGATGCTCGGCAGCGAACTCGGCATAAGCCGGCTGCTGCTTGAGGGCGGCGCCGGCATCAACGGTTCGTTCCTTGCGGCCGGGCTCGTCGATGAACTGAGCCTTCTCGTGGCGCCCGCGATCGATGGACGCGCCGCCAACCAGGCCTTCGTCGAGTTCGGCGAGAGCGGCCTGGCGGGCAAGATGCAGTTGTCCCTGATGAGCTGCGAGGCCTTGGCGCATGGGCTCGTCCATCTGCGCTACGCGGTCAGCCCTGGAGCATGATCCCGAAAAGTCGTCATCCTGGGGCGGAGCAAGGAGCGAAGCGACGCAGCGCAGACCCCGGGATCCATGCCGGGACTCGGAAGCCCCGCAGCGGTGCAGAATTCTGCTCCGCTGCACCCTATGATTAAGGTCGCGGCATGGATCCCAGGGTCTCCGCGACGGAGCTGCGCTCCTGCTTCGCCCAGGGATGACGAAGTTCAGAGACTTCGGCTCACCTCAAACGTTGCTAGGCGCATCAATACCGCATGGCGTCGAGATCGGCGATCAGCGTCGGGCCGGTCGGATGCCAGCCCAATCGTGCCTGTGTCAGCGCGCTGGAGGCCGGCAGATCCATCGGCGCGAACATTGCCATCCAGCCGAAATGCTCCGCCGCTCTTTCCGGCGCGATGGAGACGACCGGCAATTTCAGGCCCCGGCCAAGCGCCTCGGCGATGGCCCGCACCTCGACGCCTTCCTCGCCGACCGCGTGATAGCGTGCTCCCGGTTGCCGCTTTTCCACGGCCAGCCGGTAAAGCCGCGCCGCATCGAGGAGATGGCCCGCGGAGAAGCGGTTGCGGCCTTCGCCGACATAGGCCGAGACGCCCCTTTCACGCGCGATCTCGATGAGCGGCGAGATAAGCCCTTGCTTGACCGGATTGTGGACCTGCGGCAGCCGCACCACCGACAGATTGATGCCGTTTTCCAGAAGCGCATTGCCGGCCAGCTCGGAGGCTATGCGCGGATTGGGGTGGCTGGCATTGAAGACGTCCTCAATCGCCAGTTCGCCATGCCCAGGGCTGCCCATGCCGACGCCGGAGGTGATCACCAGCGGCCGGTCGGAGCCGGCCAGGGCGGCGCCGAGAGCGGCGATGACGCGCTTGTCCTTTTCGCAATTCTCGGCAAACCGCGAGAAATCATGGTCGAACGCCGTATGGATCACAGCCTCCGCCTTCGCCGCGCCGTCGCGCAGCCCCTCGGGATCTTCGAGGGTGCCCCGATGCACCTCGGCGCCTGCCGCGACCAGCGCCTCGGCGCCGGCGTCGGAGCGGGTCACGCCGACCACCTGGTGGCCCGCCTTGATGAGTTCGGGAACGATCGCCGAACCGATGAAACCGGTCGCGCCGGTGAGAAAGATACGCATGCAAAATCTCCTGCACAGTTGCCTGCGTAATATTGCTGGTCTATTATTCTATTAAAGTAGTGATCTTATCATGGTATAATGGCTAACAGGATGCCCTCCAATTCCGCCGGCTCGCTGGCAGCGTTCCTCAAAGACCGGCGCACGCGGCTCGATCCGGCTTCCTTCGGCTTTTCGGGCCGCCG
>NZ_RZRK01000526.1:0-4350 GCF_003997835.1 Mesorhizobium sp. M7A.F.Ca.CA.004.12.1.1 | reverse complement strand
GTTCCAGTTCAATCCGGTGGGTACCGCGAAGTTCACGACATCCTGCGATATCGCGACCTCGTTCCTGACCAAGAACTCGGTTCCCTATGACGTCGTGTCGACGGCCGCCGCCGGCACACCCGCATCTGTCAAGATCGGCAACGAGACGGTCGAGTCCTATGACGCCATCGCCGCCGGCGATCAGGCCAAGGCCAAGGAAACCGCCTTCATCAAGGCCGTCAACATGTCGCTGCAGGACGGCGGCTATCCGCTGAAGCGCGCGGCAGCCAAGGTTGCGGACCAGAAGCTCGATGCGTTTGTTGCCGCCAACCCGGAACTGAAGCTGGATGCCGCTGCCATCCGTGCCGGTGAGAAGGCGACGGTGCCGATCGACCAGGCAGTCAAGGACAAGCTGCTGACCACCGACGAGGCGGCGGGCGCACCCGAAGTCACCGTCTACAACATTCCGGGTGGTGGCGCGTTCGCCATGTTCGCCGATCCTGCAGCAGTGAACTGGCCAATGACGATCGGCATCCTGTTCATCCTGGTGCTGTTCGTGACCATGGTCTATGGGCCGATCGCGGCGATCCTGGTCGAGATGTTCCCGACCCGCATTCGCTACACCGGCATGTCGTTGCCCTATCACATCGGCAATGGCTGGTTCGGCGGCCTGCTGCCGGCAACCGTGTTCGCGCTCAGCGCCTATAAGGGCGACATCTACTATGGCCTTTGGTATCCGGTGGTGATCGCGGCGATAACGCTGGTCATCGGCATGATCTTCGTCAAGGATACGCTCGGCACCGACCTGCACGCCAAGGAGTAGGCAGGCCCGGTGTTCAAAAGAAAGCCCGGCGCGAGCAATCGCGCCGGGCTTTCTCTTTTCAGGCCAATTCGTTGGCGAGGGCTGCTGCCCTTTGTGTCAGCTCTTGCGGCCCCGGGTCTCATCCTCGATGGCTGCCTCATGGTACCAGCCGTCGCCGAAGTCTGCGCGGGCACCACGCAGCGAGGCAAGCTCTGCCGCAAACTTAGCCTTGCCGCTCAAATTTGAGGCAGCGGCGCGCGCTGCCACCGGGAACATCAAAATTGTGGCCGACGGTCGTGTGGAAATGATTTCCATTGCCGGGTTCCTTTCTTCTGCCGAACCTTTTCGATTCAACTTGATCCGAAGATAAGGTCTGCAATCAAGTTAGGCAATATGCCTATGAAAAGATCAGCAATTGCACACTATTTGTGCAAAGAACGACTGTGATTGATCGGAACGCATCGCTTAGGCGGATCACCGACTTCGAGTGGATACCGGGTCAATTTTGCCGCACCCTTCACACCAAGAATGGCACACGAATTGCATTTTAAGAATGCGGCAGGCCGGCTGCTGACGGCAGACGCATGTCGACGCCGTTCAGTGTTCGGTGATCAAGCAACGAGAGGCTAGAATGACGAAATACAAGCTCGAGTATATCTGGCTCGATGGATATACCCCGGTCCCCAACCTTCGCGGCAAGACGCAGATCAAGGAATTCGCCGAATTCCCTGATCTCGAGCAGTTGCCGCTGTGGGGCTTCGATGGTTCCTCGACCCAGCAGGCCGAAGGGCACAGCTCCGATTGCGTGCTGAAGCCGGTTGCGGTCTATCCGGATCCCGCCCGTACCAACGGCGTGCTGGTCATGTGCGAAGTCATGATGCCCGATGGCGTCACGCCGCATGCCTCCAACAAGCGCGCCACCATCCTCGATGACGAGGGCGCCTGGTTCGGCTTCGAGCAGGAATATTTCTTCTACAAGGACGGCCGGCCGCTCGGCTTCCCCGAGAGCGGCTATCCCGCACCCCAGGGTCCGTACTACACCGGCGTCGGCTATTCCAATGTCGGCTCCGTCGCGCGCCAGATCGTCGAGGAGCATCTCGACCTCTGCCTCGCCGCCGGCATCAACCACGAGGGCATCAACGCCGAAGTTGCCAAGGGCCAGTGGGAATTCCAGATTTTCGGCAAGGGCTCCAAGAAAGCCGCCGACCAGATGTGGATGGCCCGCTACCTCATGCAGCGCCTGACCGAGAAGTACGGCATCGACATCGAATACCACTGCAAGCCGCTCGGCGACACCGACTGGAATGGCTCTGGCATGCACGCCAACTTCTCGACCGCCTATATGCGCGAAGTCGGCGGCAAGGCCTATTTCGAAGCGCTGATGGCGGCCTTCGACAAGAACCTGATGGATCACATCGCCGTCTATGGCCCGGACAACGACAAGCGTTTGACCGGCAAGCACGAGACCGCGCCGTGGAACCGGTTCAGCTATGGCATTGCCGACCGTGGCGCCTCGATCCGCGTGCCGCATTCCTTCATCAAGAGCGACTACAAGGGTTATCTGGAAGACCGCCGTCCGAACTCGCAGGGCGACCCCTACCAGATCGCCTCGCAGATCCTGAAGACGATCGCCTCGGTTCCGGCAAGCGCTCAGGTTTCGGCCGCCGCGTAAGCGTTTCGGACTGCATGACAAGATGACCCCGGCGTTTCGCGCCGGGGTTCTTTTTTGGCCGTTACCCGGCTGACGGCATTCCTGGTAAAACATACCCAGAAAAAGTCAGGGAATTCACGCGGTCGCAAATCGCCCGGAAGTTCTGGCCGCAGCCATGTGAGCCTCCGGCGATCACTCCCTATAAAGCCCGGAAAAGCGCCTTTTCCAGCCCTTATCTGGGGCAATGGACCTTCCATAAGCATCTGTTCATACAGCAGAATCGGTCATTCGCGGCCCGGCTTGCAGCGTTGACAGATCACGCTACGGCATGCGTATTCGCAGGCCTTGGGGTTACGTCACGCAATGCTGTTCGGACGGGCGGGGTTTTCTGAACGGCGGCATTGGCGTGGGCGCCGGACGAGCGGTCACTGTAGCCTGAGACAGTGCTCCGCTCGCTCCTGGCTCCAACGTTGGCGACCGACCGGCCGCCTTGATCTTCACCGGACATCGCCGAGTAGTGATTGAAGTCACCGGACCGACGCGCTCAGGCCGGCCGCTCCGATGGACCGTGGGTCCAGAATCCAGGCATCGTATGATCGTCGAAGACGAAAGACCAATATGGCTGTCCATGCGTGGCTGCCGCGCAGGCGAGACATGCCGGTCAGCTGGCAATTCCTATTGGAGCGCAGCAAAAAGCCCTTGAAAGAGGGAAGTCTTTCAAGGGCTTGGTTATTATGGCGTATCTTAGTCTGAGCTTGAAGCCTCAGACAGAGTAATACATATCGTATTCGACCGGATGCGGGGTCATTTCGAAGCGCATCACTTCGGCCATCTTCAGCTCGATGTAGCTGTCGATCTGGTCGTCGTCGAAGACGCCGCCGGCTTTCAGGAAGCCGCGGTCCTTGTCGAGGCTTTGCAGGGCTTCGCGCAGCGAGCCGCAGACGGTCGGGATCTTCTTCAGTTCCTTCGGCGGCAGGTCGTAGAGATCCTTGTCCATCGGCTGGCCGGGATGGATCTTGTTCTTGATACCGTCGAGGCCGGCCATCAGCAGCGCGGAGAAGGCGAGGTAGGGGTTCGCGCCCGGATCGGGGAAGCGGACCTCGACGCGCTTGGCCTTCGGCGACGAGCCGAACGGGATACGGCAGGACGCCGAGCGGTTGCGCGCCGAATAGGCGAGCAGAACCGGCGCTTCGTAACCCGGCACCAGGCGCTTGTAGGAATTGGTCAGCGGGTTGGTGAATGCGTTGATCGCCTTGGCATGCTTGATGACGCCGCCGATGAAGAACAGGCAGCTTTCCGACAGACCGGCATATTCATTGCCGGCGAAGGTCGGCTTGCCGTTCTTCCAGATCGACATGTGGACGTGCATGCCCGAGCCGTTGTCGCCGAAGATCGGCTTCGGCATGAAGGTCGCCGTCTTGCCGTAGGCATTGGCGACCTGGTGCACGACATATTTGTAGATCAGCATCTTGTCGGCGTTGCGTACCAGTGCGTCGAACTTGATGCCGAGTTCGTGCTGCGCCGCCGCCACCTCATGGTGATGCTTTTCGACGCGCACGCCCATCTCGGCGAGCACGGTCAGCATTTCCGAGCGCATGTCCTGCGCGCTGTCGATCGGCGGCACCGGGAAGTAGCCTCCCTTGACGCGCGGACGGTGGCCGAGATTGCCGGTCTCGTAGTCGGTGTCGTCGTTCGACGGCAGTTCCGTGGAGTCGAGCTTGAAACCGGTGTTGTAGGGATCGGCCTTGTACTTCACGTCGTCGAAGACGAAAAATTCGGCTTCCGGGCCGACAAAGATGGTGTCGCCGATGCCTTCGGCCTTCATGTAAGCCTCGGCCTTCTTGGCCGTGCCGCGCGGATCGCGGTTGTAGGATTCACCCGAAACCGGATCGAGGATGTCGCACAGGATGACCATGGT
>NZ_RZRK01000525.1:0-4352 GCF_003997835.1 Mesorhizobium sp. M7A.F.Ca.CA.004.12.1.1 | reverse complement strand
AGGCCCCGCCGGCAAAGCGGCAGCAGCCCGCCGCGTCCGAGCCGCCCAGCCAGAAGGCCAGGCGCATGCCGTCGCCGAAGGCGGCGTCGACCTTGCCGGCCTTGAGATCGGCATAGAGGTCCTCCGGCCTGTCGAAAGGGACGACCTGAACCGTGTTGAAATAGTCGCGCAGCATGCGTTCATGCGCCGAGCCTGATATTACGCCGACACGCTTGCCGTGCAATTTGTCAAAGATGGGCTCGGTCAGCGCCTTGCCTTTCGGCATGATGAAGCGCGCTGGAAACTGCAGATAGGAGCGTGAGAAGGCGTAGGTCGCGCGCGATTCCGGTGTTGCGGCGATGCCGGCGATGATCGCCTCGCCTTCGCCTTTCCGCAGTGCGCCTTCCAGCTCGGCCCAGGGCAGGGCCTGGATCTGGCATTTTTCGACAATGCCAAGCTCGGCGCAGATGGCGCGTGCCAGATCGATATGGAAGCCGGACAGCTTTCCCGCGCCGTCAAGGAAGTTGAAGGGCGGGAAGTCCGTGGTGGTCAGGAACCTCAGCCGGGGCAGCGTCGAAAGGTCTGGCTTGGGCAGCCGCTCCTTGGCATCCCACAGCACCGGAACCTGAGGCGCCGCGGCGCGCGCGCCGTCGGCGAACGACAGCAAGCCGATCAGCATCGCAAGGGCGAAGGACCTCCACCGGAACGCCAAGATAAAACTCCGCCACAGTCGTGCTCGCACCGGTTTTGGTACGAAAATGGTACAGGCACAATGGTTTTTGATTTCAACCCGCCGATTTCAGGATATGATTTAGCCGGTTTGCAAATCAGCTTCGGCCGCCTCGGTGAGGGAAGCCACAAAATAAGTATGCGATTTGCAATCCGTGGTCGGTGGCGAAGTGTAAATCAGGCACGCATCATTGGCCGCAATGCACGAGGCAACATGGGGTTGATGTTGCGATGGGTCAGTTCGATCGCACGCTGGAATACATAGACCAACTGCAGCACGCCGCAACGGCGGCGGCGGTCTGTGAAAGGCTGCTGGGCATAACATCGGATTTCGGCCTCACCGCGCTGATGGCGGGAACCGTACCGCAGCCAGGCACGCCGGCCGGCCAGCAAAAGCAGCATGTGCTTCTCTGCGATTGGCCGGGCGAATGGCTGGAGCGCTATGTCGCGCGCAACTATGTCGATCATGACCCGGTCGTCAGCCATATGAAACAGTTGCAGGCGCCCTTCCAGTGGCACGAGGCGTCGCAGGGCATCCGCATAGACAAGAGCAGCGGCGAGGTGATGGGCGATGCCGGCGCCTTCAAACTGCGTGATGGATTGGCCTTTCCGTTGATCACGCTTGACGGCCAGATCGTCATGGTGTCGCTCGGCGGCGAGGCTGTGGAATTGTCCGCCGCCGAATTTGGCCAGGTGTCGCTGGTCTCGACCTATGCGGTTGGCCGCGCCATGCAACTCCACACCATGGCGAGCAACACCATCGATCATATCGTGCTGACGCCGCGCGAGCGCGAATGCCTGCAATGGGCCGCCGTCGGCAAGTCCGAATGGGAGATTTCGCAAATCCTCGGCATTTCCGAACACACGTCGGAGAAACATCTTCTTAACGCCAAAAGCAAACTAGGTGCCGTCAACAGGGTGCAGGCCGTCGCGGAAGCGATACGGCGCGGCTACATTAGTTAGGTCGGCCGTGCCGACCTGGAATTTTTGCCTACGCGATCACGCAATTTTCTCATCAAAGCACGGCCGTATCTTCCTCTGAACGCAGGAGACGGCGGAATGCTTTTTTCCCTTACAACCCAGGAATTGATGGAACGTCCCGACCTTTGGGAGGCCGTCCATCGTTTGCGCTACAAGATATTCGTCGAAGAGATGGGGTGGGATGACCTCAGGCGGCCCGACGGGCTCGAACTCGACCAGTTCGATCACGACGAGGCGGTCCATCAGATCGTCATCAGAGGCGGTGAAGTGGCGGGTTATCAGAGGATGTTGCCGACGACGCGCCCACATCTGCTGACCGAGGTCTTGACCGATCTTTCCGAAGGAACGCCGCCATCGGGTCCAAACATCTGGGAATTGACCCGCTACGCGGTGGCTCCCGGTTTTCGTGACGGCCGTCGCGGCGTTTCGACCGTCGGCACCGAACTGATTGCCGGTTTCGTCGAGTGGGGGCTGAAGCGCGGCGTCGACAAGGTGATCATCGAGTTCGAGCCGATGTGGGTGCTGCGCGCCTTGCAGCTGCATTTCCTGGCGACCCCGCTGGGCTATCAGCGCACCTATGGCAACCAGCAGGTCGTCGCCACCTTGCTGACCTTCAACGAACACACACTCGATGTGGTGCGGTCGCGCCGCAATCATTTTGCTCCCGTGCTGGCCAGGGGATATCCCGACATGCTCGGGCAAAGGCGTGCGTCATGAGATCGGAGACAGCCATGAGCACACACCCGCAACCTGAACTTCGCAACCACACGCTGGTCGTCACCGTGTCGTCGAGTGACGGCCGGCCGGTGCTGGACAGGAGAGCCTATGAAAGCCTGGCAAGGACCTTCCATGAAGCCGCCGACAATGAGGAGGTTCGCGTCGTCGTGCTGCGCGGCCTGGCAGGCTGTTTCTGTCTGGGCGGCGACTTCTCCGAATTCCTCGACGCCACCAAGCACCAGAAACTGATTGCCGCCGTCACCGACCTGTTCCGCACGCTGGCGACGTTTCCCAAGCCCATCCTTGCCTGCGTTGACGGCGATGCCGTCGGTGTCGGCTGCACCATCCTGTTCCATTGCGACATGGTGATCGCGTCCGATGAGAGCACGTTCAGGGTGCCGTTCGTCGATTTCGGCCTGGTGCCGGACGCGGCGACCAGCATCCTGGCGCCGCAGAAGCTCGGCTATGCCGGTGCCTTCCGCTTCTTCTGCCTCGGCGACACGCTTCGCGCCGAGGACGCCAGGGCGCTCGGCCTCGTCGCCGAGATCGTGCCGGGCGGCACCGTCGAGGAAGCGGCGCTCGGCCGGGCGAGACAGCTTGTCAAGAAGCCGGTCGCAGCCCTGCTGCAGACGCGCGGCCTGCTGAAAGGGAACACCGAGGCCCTCTGCGACCGCATCGATCAGGAGATTTCGCTTTTCCAGCAGGCGCTGCAGGACGACACCACGCTGCGGCGATTGCAACGCATCGCCCGGCTCGCGGCCTGAGCGAAAGCCTCAAGGAACGCGCCGCGCGGCCAAGGCCGCGCGGCGCGGAAGCGTCAATCCTGCTTGCCGAGGAATGACGGCCCTTCGCCGATGATCTTCTTGTCTTCCTTGCCGATGATTTCGAGATCGCGCCCCTCATAGGGCAGAGACGACAGGATGCGCCGCATGATCGCCAGCCGCGCGCGCCGCTTGTCATTGGCCCGTACGATGATCCACGGCGCGAATTCCTTGTGGGTGCGCTCGAACATGGTGTCGCGCACCTTGGTGTAGTCGTCCCACTTGGTGATGCCTGCAACGTCGATGGGCGAAAATTTCCAGCTCTTCAGCGGGCTGTAGCGACGGTCATGGAAGCGCTCGAGCTGCGTTTCCCGGCCGATGTTCAGCCAGAATTTGAAGAAGTGGATGCCCTCGTTGGAGATCATCCGCTCGAAATGCGGCGTCTCCTCAAGAAACTGCTCGTGCTGCTGCGGGGTGCAGAAACCCATCACCGGCTCGACACCGGCGCGGTTGTACCAGGAACGGTCGAAGGTGACGAATTCGCCTGAAGTCGGGAAGTGGTCGACATAGCGCTGGTAGTACCATTGCCCAAGCTCGGTCGGGGTCGGCTTGGTCAGCGCCACGTTGCGTGCCGTGCGCGGATTGAGGTACTGGCGCACCACGAAGATCGTGCCGCCCTTGCCTGCAGCATCGCGACCTTCGAACAGCGCCATCACCCGTTTGCCGGTCGACTGCAGCCAGGCCTGCGCCTTGACCAGCTCGATCTGCAGCTTCTCGAGCATCTCGTCATACTCGTCGCTTTTCATCTTCTTGTCGTAGGGATAGCCGCCAGCGGTCAGCTTGTTGTCCTCGACCCAGTCGGGAAGCACGGGATTTTCGATGTCGAACTCCCTCTCCTTGCCGCCGATCCTGATCTTCAGCGGCCCCGCAGTTGGCGCGGCGGGACTTTCTTTGGCTTTTTTCATCGAGACGAACCCTTTCCAGCTTCCGGACTCATGCTATGGGGAGCCACTATAGCGCCGCGCGTCCGTTTGGATGCGCAAAGGACGCTGTAGCACTTTTAATTTGCGCATGATCCTTTCCGAAAATCGATCCCGATTTTCGGGTCATGCGGCAAGCGGTCTAGTGGAAGTTTTCCGCCACCGTGCGACCGGGTGCGAAGACATGGGGGCAGGTCCACGAGCG
>NZ_RZRK01000524.1:0-4355 GCF_003997835.1 Mesorhizobium sp. M7A.F.Ca.CA.004.12.1.1 | reverse complement strand
TGTCGCCCCAGTAGTCTTCATTGCGAACGAAGCTGGCGCCTTGCTTGGGACGGAAGGATTCGAGCTTGAACGGACCGGTGCCGTTGAAACTCTTCTCGAAATCGCCGGCATAGTCGGCCGGCAGGATGACGGCATTGTAGACGTCTGAGGAGACATAGAAGGGGAAGTTGCTGTTTGGGCCGTCGAGATCGAAGGCGACGGTTTCGTCGTCGACCAGCTTGGCGCCGCCCTTGGACAGGATGCCCTTGTAGGCGGACAGCGCCGACGAGCCGCTGGCCCGATCGACCAGCCGCTCGAAGCTCGCCACAACATCCCTAGCGGTGACCGCGCGGCCATCGTGGAATTTCACCCCTGGCCGCAATTTGAAGGTCCAACGACTGGCCGTCTCGTTTGCTTCCCAGGACAGAGCCAGCTTCGGCTGCAGACCATCCTTCGGATCGTCGAGGATCAGATACTCGCCGACCTGGCTGATCACCCCGATGCTGGCCGGATCGGTGACCGAAACCGGATCGATCGCCTTGGTCGGCTGGCCGAGCCCGACGCGAACCGTGCCGCCGGCAGCAGTCGCGGCGCGCGCGCCTCCAAGCCCTTGGGAAGCGGCAAAGCCGGTCAGGCCGAGCAGTGCGGCGTATTTCAGGAGATCGCGGCGCTTGAGAAAGCCGCCCTGATATTCGTCGACGGCGACATTCCAGATGTCCCCCGACAGATTGCGAACTGCGTCGATATCTCTGAGTTTGGTCATGTTAAACCCTGCCTTGAAATGAAGATTGAAAGCTATGCGACGGGTTCGCCGTCGAGATGGATGCGGTCGACGGCCTGCGGATAGAACGCGATGAGGCCCTTGATCTTGGGCATTTCCTCTATGGGATCCCGGTAGCTCCAGGCGATGTCAGGGCGCACCGAGCCGTCGCTCAGCAGGCCGGACCAATAGGAGGCGATGCCCTTGTAAGGACATCGCGTCGTTGTGACGGACGCCGTCAGCCGCTCCAGCCGGATGTCTTCCGCCGGCAGATAGAAACGCGTTGGCAGATGCGTCTCGAACAGCAGAACCGGGCGGTGGCTGTCGGCGATCGGCTCGCCGTCGAACCAGACCTGCACATGGCTGGAGCTCTGCAGCACATCGATGCGTGCGTAGGGATCGCGGGCGTGGACGAAGACTTCCTCTTCCTCCTCGAACCATTGGTCGACGGCTTTCCAGGTGAAGGCGATGCGGCCGGCCAGAGGCGCCAGGTTTTCATCCGGTGGCGACACGAACGCCCAGGCCGCGTTGGCGCTGCGCCTGTCACCGCTGTCGATATCCCAATAGGCGGTTTCGCCACCGACCGGGTGCGGTTCGCGATGCGGTGAGGGTCTCAGCACCGACGGGTCGACCGCTGACGGCGGGAAGAAATAGATCGGCAGGAAATGGTTGGAGCGCAGCACGAGCACGTTGCGGCTGTCGGCGATGGTGCGGCCGCCGAACTTGACGCGCACGCGCTTGGGGCTGTGCAGGACATTGACGAGCTGCGGCGCGGTGGCTTCGCGCGGCTGCAATCTTGGTGCAACGGTCATGATCGTTCTCCCGGCCTGACGTCAGGACACCGCGCGCGCATTGTCGCGTTGTTCGGCGAAGCGATTGGCTGGCCGCGCCAGGCCGAAGCGGTCGCGCAGCGTTCCCGGCGCGTATTCGGTCGGGAACACGCCGCGCCGCTGCAGCTCCGGAACCACCTGTTCGGCGAAATTCACCCAGTCCTCGGGCAGCAGCGGGAACATCAAGTTGAAGCCGTCGGCGGCACCGGAAACGAACCAGTCCTGCAACTGGTCGGCGATCTGTACCGGCGTGCCGGCGACGGTCGGCACCGAACCGCTGTTGGCGAGTTTGCGGGCGATCTCGCGCAGGCTGAGATTCTGCTTCGCCCATTGCCTGACCCGGTTGAGCGACGTGCGTCCGCCGTTGAACGTGCTCTCGTCCGGCAGCGGCGGCAATGGCCCGTCCGGCGGGAACAGCGACAGGTCCAACCCGCTCCAGCTGGACAGAAGGTCGATGCCGACCTGATCCGGCAGCAAGGTCTGCAGGTATTCCTGCTTTTCCCGGCCTTCTGCTTCGGAGGCGGCGACAACAGGCAGGATGCCGGGCAGGATCTTGAAGCTCTCCGGCCGCCTGCCGTGGCGGGCCAGCCGCTCGTTGATATCCTGACGGTATTTGATGCCATCTTCCTTGGTGCTGTAGATGGCGAAGTGCGCATCGGCCTGGGCGGTGGCGAAGTTCTTGCCGTCCTCCGAGGAGCCCGCCTGGACGATCAGCGGATGGCCCTGCGGCGGCCGCGAGACGTTGAGCGGGCCGCGGACTTTGAAGTGCTTGCCCTTGTGATCGATGGGATGGACCTTGTCGGGGTCGGCGAAATAGCCCGACGCCTTGTCGATCAGCAGCGCCTCGTCTTCCCAGCTGTCCCACAGCGCTTTGACGATATCGAGGAATTCGGCCGCACGCTCGTAGCGGAACGCATGTTCGATATTGCCGTCGCGGCCGAAATTGCGCGCCTCCTCGTCCATCGCCGAGGTGACGACGTTCCACGACGCCCTGCCCTTGCTGATGTGGTCGAGCGAGGCGAACATGCGCGCCACATTGTAGGGCTCGCTGTAGGAACTCGATGCCGTGGTGATCAGGCCGATATGCTTGGTCACGCCCGCCAGCGCCGAGAGCAGCGTCAGCGGTTCGAGGCGGGCATTGGCGTAGTGGGCGACGCCGCTCTTGACCGAATCCCAAATCGAAACGTGGTCGGCGACGAAGATGGTGTCAATCCTGGCGCGCTCGGCCGCCTGCACGAGATCGCGGTAGAATTCGAAGTCCAGCACCTCCCGCCCCGGCGCCCTGGGATGGCGCCAGGACATCCGATGATCGCCCTGCGGGTTGAAGAAGAATGCGCTGAGGATCATGTGGTCTCGAGCCATGACGGCCTCCTTCCAGATCTGCTCCGGAGACCGTCGCGCTGCTTGCCTAAGCCGCGACAATCTCTGCTGATGCGAGAAAGGTAGATTGCGCTCCGGCTTAATCCGAGTAATTTTATAGAGATAATGCACTCCGAAAGCGGAAGCTATTGCCCTCGATGGCGGCGCTGGAAGAAAGTGGTTTCAAGTCCCCATGTCCTCCTCAGTTCTGAACGTAGACCAGCTGTCCGTCGCCTATGACGGGCGCAAGGGATCGCATCCCGCCGTCAGCGGCGTGTCGCTGCACATCCGCGAAGGCGAAGCGCTCGGCTTGGTCGGCGAGTCAGGATCGGGCAAAAGCTCTGTGGCGCTCGCCATCCTGCGTTATCTGCCGAAGAACGCCCGTATCGCGGCCTCAGCGCTTGAATTCCAGGGCCGCGAAATCCGCGACCTTTCCGCCGAGCAGCTCCGCCGGCTCAGGGGAAATCAAATCGCGGCCGTCTACCAGCATCCGGGCGCGGCGCTCAATCCAAGCATGACGATCGGCCGGCAGATCACCGAGACGATCATGCGGCACCGCCCGGTTCGCCTCGACGAGGCGCGCGAGCGTGCGGCCGAACTGCTCGGCCGGGTCCGCGTCAGCCATCCGGAGCGTGTGCTGGATCTCTATCCGCACGAACTCTCCGGCGGCATGCAGCAGCGCGCCAACATCGCCATCGCGATTGCGCTCGACCCGTCGCTGCTGGTGCTGGATGAGCCGACGACGGCGCTCGACGCCAGCGTCCAGTCCGAGATCATCGCCATCCTCTCCGACCTGCGCAAGGATCACAAAACCAGCATCCTGCTGATCAGCCACGACATCAACATGATCCGCCGCTCCTGCGACCGGGTGGCGGTGATGCAGGCGGGAACCGTGGTCGAAAGCGGCGTTGCGGGCGATGTCTTCGACAACCCCTCTCACGCCTACACCAAGGCGCTCATCGCCTCGATCCCGGCGCTCAACTACACCAAGCGGGACGGAAGACTGGCGGAGACGGACGGCGTGCCAGCGCACCCCATAGCCCAAGGCGAAGACGCCGGCTTGCCAAAAGAACGCCGGGTCGCGATCGCCTGCAAAGGCATCAGTCATGCCTTCGGCAGCCAGCCAGTGCTGCACGGCATCGATCTCGACATCGGCCAGGGCGAAACCTTCGGGCTGATAGGCGAGTCCGGTTCGGGCAAGTCGACCCTGGCACGCATCGTCACCGGCCTGCAGATGCCCAATGCCGGATCGGTCGAGCTGTTCGGCAGGACGGTCGCGCCGCGCGTCGAGAAGAGAAACCTTGCCGAACGCCGCGACGTGCAGATGGTCTTCCAGTCGCCGGATCGCACGCTCAACCCGCGCCAGCGGATCGGTCGCATCCTCGGCCGTCCGCTGCGCCGGCTCGCCGGCCTGCGCCGCAGCGAGG
>NZ_RZRK01000523.1:0-4359 GCF_003997835.1 Mesorhizobium sp. M7A.F.Ca.CA.004.12.1.1 | reverse complement strand
GCCATGTTCGGCGTCGAGCAGGGCGAGGGCGGCAAGGTGAGCCGGCGAATCACCGAGCCCGACCACCATGGGCACGCCGCGCGAGCGCGCCAGCATGGCGACGTGGCTGGCGGTGCTGCCCGCCTTCAGTGCGATGCCGCCGCCGCAGCTCCAGTCGGTTTCGAGAAAACGCGTCGGCGCGATATCCTCGCCATAGAGGATGGCGCCGGCGGGCGGCTCGACGTTGCCAACCTCCGACAGAGCCCGCAGCACCTGGTCCCTGATATCGCGGATGTCGGCGGCGCGCGCGCGGAAATAATCCTGCTCCGAAGCATCGTAGCCGGCGATTTCAGCGTTAAGCGCCTGCCGCCACGCCGTGTCGGCCGGCAGGCCGGTGCGGATCGCGGCAAAGGCCGGGCTGCTCAGCGCATCGTCTTGCAGCATGGCGATCTGAAACTCGAGAATGTCGGCGGCATCGCCCTCGGCCATCCCGATCATTGCAGTGAGACGGCCCGTGGCGATGCCGATTGCGGCTTCGAGCGCGGCCTTCTCATCGTCGGCTGTTTCTTTGCCGACATAGGAGCCGACAGTCTGGTCGAGGTCGAACAGCGGCCCTTCGGCATAACCGGCCGAAGCCGAAATACCTTGCAGCCTAAGCGGTTCGGGCATGGTCCGCGCCTTCGTCGAAATCGCGCCGCACCAGTTCGACCAGCGCGTCGACGGCATCATTGGCGCCGTCTCCGCTGGCCCTGATGTGCAACAGCGTACCCTTCGGCGCCTTGGTCGCCATCACCTTGACGATGCTCTTGGCGTCGAACCAGGGGCCGTTGGCGGCAAGCGCGATTTCCACCTCGGCGGCAAAGCTCTTGGCCAGCTTGGTGAACTTCACCGAAGGACGCGCGTGCAGGCCCACCTCGTGGGTGATCACAACGGTCGCTTCGGCGGATGCGGACATGTCTTCAAACTTCCCGTTCACTCACGACGGCGACAATTCATGTGCCGTCGCCACCACTTCCCGGAGCGAGGCGCCGCCGGAGGCCTCGGTCGCCGCCATCACCGCGCCTTCGACGATCGGCGCGTTGCAGACGATGATCTTGTGCGAGCGTGGCTCGCCGATCATCTCCACCGCCATTTCCGAGTTGGTCTCGGCACCGCCGAGATCGACCAGAATGGCGACACCGGCTTCCGACCAGGCCTTGTCGATGGCGCCCATGATCGCCTCGACATTGGTGCCGAGCCCGCCATGGCCGTTTCCGCCGCACCATGCAAGCGGCACTTCGTCGCCCACCATCTGCCGCACCATGTCGGCCGTGCCCTCGGCAACCAGCGGCGAATGCGAAACGATGACGATGCCGACATTGCTCATGGCTGACCTTCCAGCGTTTCGACGATCGTGCGCACCAGAAGCGCGGTCGAGCGTGCACCGGCATCCATGTGGCCGATCGACCGGTCGCCAAGGAACGACGCACGGCCGCGCCGGGCCTTCATCGGCACGGTCGCCTCGGCGGCCGCACCGGCGATACCTGCGATTTCCGGCGCCGTCTTTCCCTGCAGCAACGCGTCATGCACCGGCTGCAGCACGTCGAGCATGGTTTTTTGTCCAACCTGCGACTTGCCCCGTGCTGCCACCGCTTCGATCGCCTTGCCGAACGCCGCCGTCAGATTGGCGCGATCAGGCGCCGCTGAAATCTCCTTGCCGAGTGCCAGGAAAAGGGTGCCGAATAGCGGGCCGGAGGCGCCGCCGACCGTCATCACCAGCTTGGTGCCGATTGCCTTCAAGGCATCGGGCAGCGGTTTGGCCGAAAATGCTTCGGCTTCCGCGCGCACGGCCTCGAAGCCGCGCTTCATGTTCAGCCCGTGGTCGCCGTCGCCGATCGCCTGGTCGAGCGCCGTCAACTCCTCGGCGTGAGCGGCAATGGTATCCGCAGCGGCCGCGATCAGCCTGGCAAGGTTCAACGCCGCCATGTCACCCGCATTTCCGGTTTCTATCTTGCCGGCAGTATCGAAAGAACGATCATTCGACAACTGGAGCATGAATCAGGCCGCTTCGTGCAGTGCGGCGGCGGCCGCGAAGACTTCGGCCACCGCGTGAGCGCCGGGGTCGACCACACCCTGCAATTTGCTGCCGACATAGGCGGACCGTCCGGCCTTAGCTTTGTCCATGGCGGAGGTGGCTTCGGCACCGCGTCGAGCCGCCACAGCCGCTTCGTCCACGCTCTTGGCATCGAGCGCTCTGAGGGCTGGCTCGAGGGCATCGACCATGGTGCGATCCCCCATCCTGGCCCCGCCATAGAAAGTCATTCGGTCGAGGCCGGCAAGCAGCGCCTTGGCTAAGCTCGCGCCGCTCTCCAGAGCTTGCGCTGCGGCGGTGAAGAAGATCGACAGCAGCACGCCGCTGGAGCCGCCCATCGACGCGCTCAGAATGTCACCTATCGCGCCAAGGGTCGCCGCCGGCTCGGCAAGCGGCAGCGCATCAAGCCGCTCGAGAACACTGCGCGCGCCGGTCGCCACCGTCGAGCCGGTGTCGCCGTCGCCTGTCTTGGCGTCGAGCCCGTTCAACGTGGTTTCCAGCGCGATCAGCCGTTCGCAGATGGTGACGAGAAGAGAGCGGGTCCGCGCATCCTGGCTGGGCTTGCGTGCCGCGCTCTGTCCGGCCGCTTTCGCCATCGGCACGACGGCAGGTGAAACAACCGGCTTTGCCGGCATCCAGGCGTGCGGACCGACCGGCGCCTGCAAGGCGGTTTCGCGCGCCGCATCCAGCCGGATCAGCGACAGCGAGAAGCCGTTCATGTTGAGCGCCGTCATCAGCGGGCCCGGGCCGATCGTCAGCTTGATGGTTTTGGCCAGCGGCGATGCAAGCACCGCATTGGCGACGACAGACATTTCGAGCGGCGGCACGGAGCCGAGATTGTTGATCAGCAAGGCGTAGGTGGCCTCGGGATCAAGCCGTGCCGCGAGGCGCTCCACCATGATCGCCACCAGCCTGTCGGCGCTCTGCACCGCAATCCTTTCGACGCCCGGCTCGCCATGAATGCCAAGGCCGAGCTCACCATCATTCTCGCCAAACCTGTCTTCGTGCGGTTGGCCGGGGATCGAGCAGGACGACAGCGACATGCCGAGCGAAACGATATCCTTCGCCGCCGCGCGAGCGGCCGTTGCGACGAATGCCAGATCGTGGCCGGCTTCCGACAAATGACCAGCGATCTTGTGCACGAACAAGGTGCCGGCAACGCCGCGCGGCTGGGTGATATCAGGCAGCGCGATGTCGTCGGCGACGATCACCATCTCGACGCGAAACCCTTCGGCGCGCGCCTTCTCGGCCGCCAGGCCGAAATTGAGGCGGTCGCCGGTGTAGTTCTTGACGATCAGCAGGCAGCCGGCCGGACCGGTGACCGCCCGGATGGCCGCCAGCACGGCTTCGACGCTTGGCGAGGCAAAGATCTCGCCTGAGACCGCCGCCGTCAGCATGCCTTTGCCGACGAAGCCGGCATGGGACGGCTCGTGCCCGGCCCCGCCGCCGGAGACGACACTGACTTTCGTCTTGTCCCAGTCGGCGCGCAGGATGACCTTGATCTCGGGATAGCCGTCGAGGCGCGCGAGATCGCCTGATCCGATGGTCCGTAACAGACCGTCGAGCGCCTCGGTGACGATCGTTTCCCTGCGATTGAAAAAGTGCTTCATCGAATTCGTCCCGTACTGGCAAAGTCAAAACCGGTGCTGAATCACCGAAAACCGCTCACATCAATCGCTGTCCATCGGCGCCGAAATACAGCGGTGACCGGTAGCGGATCACCACTCTGTCGCCCTGCGCCAAATCCGTGTCGGGGTCCGTCAGCGTCACCAGCTTCTTAGGGCCAACCGTCACATGCAAATGGTTCTGGTCACCGAGATGCTCGACCCAGTCGACAACGCCGTCGGCGTGACCATTCGCGGCCTTCGCGATCGTCAGATGCTCGGTGCGCGCGCCGATCGTCTTGGTGCCGGCCGGTGCACCGCCGTCAGGCAGCAGTCCGGTCGGCAGAAGATTGATCGCCGGCTGGCCGAGCCTTGCCGCGACATGCAGGTTTGCCGGCTCTGAATAGATGGTGCGCGGCGAGCCGATCTGCACCAGCACGCCCTCGGTGAGGATGCCGATGCGGTCTGCCATCGTCATCGCCTCGATCTGGTCGTGGGTGACGTAGAGCATAGTGGCGCCGAGCTCGGTCTGGATGCGCTTCAGCTCGAGCCTGAGATCGCCGCGCAGCTTGGCGTCGAGCGATGATAGCGGCTCGTCCATCAGATAGATCGAGGGCTTGCGCACCAGCGCGCGGCCGATGGCGACGCGCTGCATTTCGCCGCCCGAAAGTTTGGTCGAGGAGGTGGCGAAGATGGTGCGCATCC
>NZ_RZRK01000522.1:0-4360 GCF_003997835.1 Mesorhizobium sp. M7A.F.Ca.CA.004.12.1.1 | reverse complement strand
GTCTTGACCACGTCCACCGTGGCGCCGAAGCAGGCGTTGAACGCTTTCTGATAGATCGGGCCCTGACGGCGCGCAGGCCAGTCCTGGAGAAAAT
Source organism: Mesorhizobium sp. M7A.F.Ca.CA.004.12.1.1 (assembly GCF_003997835.1). Taxonomy (NCBI): domain Bacteria; kingdom Pseudomonadati; phylum Pseudomonadota; class Alphaproteobacteria; order Hyphomicrobiales; family Phyllobacteriaceae; genus Mesorhizobium; species Mesorhizobium sp. M7A.F.Ca.CA.004.12.1.1. Next base: position 4,266 of record NZ_RZRK01000522.1, on the reverse strand, counting down.
CGAGCGCCTGTTCGACGCCATAGATTTCCTCGACTGGCAGACCGGGTCCAGGCGCTATGCGCACAGGCACCTCGAATTGCAGTCTATCCATTTCCTGTCTCCCGAACGGCATCGCCGAGGCAACGCCGTTCGTCGTCAAAAGTTGCTTTGACCGGCTTCTGGCCCAGAAATGTGTCGTCACTTGGGTCGCGGGCCGCCATGTCGCGCCAAACAAATCGCGCACCCGAGATCTGTCCTGGGGTGACATATGCTCACTGGTTCGCCGGATCCGTCTCCGCGTCGAAGGCCATGCGACTGGCGGTGATCAGTACAAATACCGTCGGCACGGCGAAGATGCCGCCGAGAACAAGGGCCGCCATCGCCGACAGGCCGAGCGTCTCGGCAACCGCCCAATAGACGGTTCCGATGCAGATGAGCGCCTGGACGCAGAGGAACGCGGCAGCCGAGGCCGCGCGCGACAGGGTTTTGAAGGTCTTGATGCGTTGTTGCATTGAAAAAATCCGGAAATGACGCGCCGCGCGACCGCTGCGCGGCCGACAGCCGCCGCACGATCACGACGCGAACAGGAATAGCGATGAGGTGGGGGTACGGCCCTGGGCCGCTCAGGCCGTGATGGTCGGGGGTGCGCGCGGCTGGTTGGTGCTCGCCCCGGGAACCGAGGCGGCCCCATATCCCGAAACCATCGCTCTTTGCGATGGCCGTTCGGCCCAAAGAAAAACAGCGTCGGGGACCGGAAGCGCGGGGTGGCCGCCGGCGAACTTGACCAGGACCGGACGGCCGGCACGAACCTCCAGCGCTTGCGCCTTGCCGGTGACACGCAGCAGCGCCGCCACTTCGCCCGACCGCTCGACACCGACGCTGACACCGCTTGGCGCAGACCCCGCAAAGCCTGACGCCACCGGCAGGCCGAAGCACAGCATCGCGAGCAGCACCATGCCCATCAGGCATGAGCACGCTGCCGTCAGCGGCGCTTCAGGCCATCCGGTTTGCCTGGCCGCCGCGAAGGGACGCGATCTCGAAAACATCACCCGCCCTAACGCACCATGGCCAGAAAGGGAAGCAAACCGGGCAAAAACCGGCAAGACATCGCCCTTGCGAGGCAAATATCGGGAAGCGCGCGGCCGCATCAGACAGTTCTTCCTTGAACCTTTTGCCCTCAAGTGCCAAATCTGGGGAAATTTTCACGCTGGCTCTCCTGCAGAGCCCTACCCGCTACACGGACAAAATGGTCACCTATCTCGACGCTGCCACGGCCCCGCTCAGAAATACCGGCCAGATCCGCCTCTATGGCGAGGACGGCTTTGCCGGCATGCGCAAGGCATGCGATCTCACCGCACGCTGCCTCGACGAGCTGGTGCCGATGGTCCAGCCCGGCGTCACCACCGAAGCAATAGACCGCTTCGTCTTCGAATTCGGCATGGACCACGGCGCGCTGCCGGCGACGCTCAACTATCGCGGCTACACGAAATCGTCCTGCACCTCGATCAACCATGTCGTCTGCCATGGCATTCCCGACAACAAGCCGCTCAAGGATGGCGACATCGTCAACATCGACGTCACCTACATCCTCGACGGCTGTCACGGCGATTCTTCGCGCATGTATCCGGTCGGCACGATCAAGCGCGCCGCCGAGCGCCTGCTCGAAGTCACGCATGAATGCCTGATGCGCGGCATTGCAGCGGTCAGGCCGGGCGCCCGCACCGGCGCCATCGGCGCCGCCATCCAGACCTTTGCCGAAGGCGAGCGCTGCTCGGTGGTGCGCGACTTCTGCGGCCACGGCGTCGGCCAGTTGTTCCATGACGCGCCGAACATCCTGCATTACGGCAGCGCCAATGAAGGCGTCGAGATGCGGCCAGGCATGATCTTCACCATCGAGCCGATGATCAATCTGGGCAGGCCGCATGTGAAGGTTCTGTCGGACGGCTGGACTGCGGTGACGCGCGACCGCTCGCTGTCGGCGCAGTACGAGCACACGATCGGCGTGACCGACACAGGGTGCGAGATTTTCACGCTGTCGCCCAAAAAGCTCGATCGCCCCGGCCTGCCGGCTTAGAGCGCGTCTGCCCGGCAGGAGGCCGTCTATGCCGACTGCACGCCAGCGGCATTCGGCAGGTCGATGGTGACGACCAGTCCGCTGGGCTGGTTGTCCTCCAATTCGATCCTGCCGCCGTGACCCTGGACGATGTCGGCAACGATCGACAGGCCCAGACCGAAGCCATGCTTCGATGCAATGCCACGCGACGCGTCTTCCTTGAAGAATGGTTCGAAAACACGGGCGCGTGCCGTCATCGGAATACCCGGCCCGTCGTCCCCTACCGTGATGCGCGCCGCCGTGCCGGTCGCTGTCAAGGCGACCGTGACATTGCCAGCGAATTTGACCCCGTTGTCGCAGAGATTGGCGATCGCACGCGCCAATGCATTGGGCTTGCACCAGCCCAGGAGCCGGTCCGGCCCGGAATATGAGACAGGAAATCCGACATCGGAGAACTCGGCGCAGACGGTTTGCAGAACGCTGGCAATGTCGGCGAGCTGCAGCTTCTCCGTCGAAACATCGTTGCGCAGATAGGTCAGGGTCTCGTCGATCAAGATTTCGATGTGCTGGACATCGGACAGGATTGCGGTTCGGATGGGTCCATCATCCATACGCTCGGCGCGAAGCCGCAGCCGCGTCAACGGCGTGCGCAGATCATGACTGACGCTGCGCAACATGCGCGTGCGATTTTCGATCATCGTGCGGATGCGCGTCCTCATCCTGTTCAGGGCGCGCGCCAATCCCACCATTTCAATGGAGCCGTGTTCGACGAAGAGCTGTTCGCCATTCTCAATCTCGGCCGAACCGACTGCTGCCGAGATGCGCTTCAATGGATCCGTCACGGCCCAAACCGCAAACAGCCAGATCAGCACGGGCAAGGCGACGAAAGCCATGAACCTGTAGAACGAGGCACGGACGAGGCCCGATGTCAGCCAGGAATCGGGCATGCCGAAATGGGCCAGGACGTCCTGCTGGTCCAAGTCGATGACAAACGCGTATCGGCCGCCGATCCTTAGCCAGCGTCCATCAACCGTCCCCCTGTCGATACGCAAAAGCCATTCGACACTTCGCCATTGCAGATAGGACTGGGGAATGCCGGCTATCTGGTCCCTGGGCAATATCTCGAAATCAAAGCCGGCCCGCTTTGCTGTCGCCAGAATTGCGCCACGCGCCTCCGCCGGCGTTTCTTGCAACAAGGCAGCAACAACGCCTGCACGCCTTGCGTTATCTTCCGCGGCGGGAAGGTCGACGTTCTCTATGAAACTCTCAACGACCGAACCGACGAACATGATCACGATCACCGCGATGAAAATGATCGCCACAAACTGCCCACGCACAGACTGCGGCAGGAAACGGCGGAGGATATCACTCATGCTTCCTCCACCGTCGCGGTGAAGATATAGCCACCCAACCGAACGGTCCTCAAAAGCACCGGATCGCGCGCATCCTTTTCGATCTTCCTGCGGATTCGACTGATATGGACATCGACGCTACGCTCGATCGGCCCCGCGAGCCCGGCATGGGTTACGCCCAGAAGTTCCTCGCGAGAGAGAACCCGGCCCGCATTGCGACAAAAGGCAAGCAACAGGTCGAATTCATGCGTCGTGGTCGTAACCCGCGCATTGTTGGGGTCATGCAATTGCCGGCGTATTGGATCGAGGCGCCAGCCGTTGAAACGAAGCACCTTCGACCAGTCCCGCTCGTCTGGAGCATAGGCTGTGCGGCGCAGCAGCGCCCGTATCCTGGCCGTCAATTCGCGCGCGCTGAACGGTTTCGTCACATAGTCGTCGGCGCCGATTTCCAGCCCGAAGATGCGGTCGATTTCCTCACCGAGCGCGGTCAGCATCAGGATCGGAATGTTGGTTCCGGCACGAAGACGGCGGCAGATGTTGAGACCGTTTTCGCCCGGCAGCATGACATCGAGCACGATGAGATCGAATTTCTGGTTGCGAAGCGCGGCGTTCATCTGGACGCCGCTCTCGGCAATTTCCACGATCATGCCGTTGTCGGTGAGCGTCTCGCCCAGCATGCGCGCGATCTCAAGATCGTCTTCGACAATGAGGATGCGCGAACCTTGCCTTGCCGACCTGGATTCGGCGCTCAAATCGCTTTGGTGCCGTTGCTGTGCCATTCCGGAGTTTGTCTAGCCTGCATTTGGTGCCTGGGTAGGCGTCAGAACCGATATCCGACGAGAAGCATCCCTGAAGGCTGGATCTTTTCGACGACAACAGGGC
>NZ_RZRK01000521.1:0-4373 GCF_003997835.1 Mesorhizobium sp. M7A.F.Ca.CA.004.12.1.1 | reverse complement strand
GATCCGGGGTATCGTCGCTCGAACGAGACATCACATTCTCTTGATAGCGGGTCCCTTGATCCTAGTGTGGTGATAAGCGCCTGGCATTACAAGGCGGTGTCAACCGCCAAGAAGCTCACCAGCGGCCCCTTGCACAGGTTTATTTCCTTGCTGCTCCTTCGTCGTCCCGGTCCTTCGTCGTCCCGGTCCTTCGTCGTCCCGGGCCATGGACGCGCGGCGGTGGCGTTCAATCCCTAGGCAATCGGTCAGCGGCGTGATCCTGATATTGATCGGGCTTGATCCGATTGCCGTCCAGCCCGCGCTCCTGGCCATGCTGCTTCTTGTTGCGATTCGACAAGACCGCGTTTTCTTCGATCTCGTCCTTCTCCGGGGAGGTCACCGCGCCGGCGCCGGCACTCTTGCCTGGCTGCTGCGGCCGAAATGTTTTTTACCGCCGGATGCCATGATATCCTCCTTCGAATCGGGGACACTCGTCGGTGCCCGTTGTTCGACGTCCGAACTGGCATCGCGCTGTAATGTTCCGCTTCACCCAGCGAGCAGAAAGGCGTCGCCATCCCACGACCGAAACGGCTTCTCGCCGTCGATGAGGACCCGCAATTGATGAGCTTGCGCCAGACGGCCGATATCATCGCGGTCTGAGAGAAGTGATCCGCGATAGGAATAGTTCAGCAAGGCGAGCCAGCCCGGCCGTTTCAGAACGCGCGCAATTTCGTCGAAATGCCGATCAGCCATGCCGGCCAGAACCAGATAGGGAAAGCTGTCCACCGCCAGCACGCAATCGAAACTGGCGTCGGCGAATTCGGACAGATCGAGACCGGAGGTTTGTCGCAACTCGACATTGCCGAGTGCGGCGCATTGCTCGGAGGCGATGGAGATCATCCGCGGCGATATGTCGATGCCGACCATCCACTTGAAGGATTTGCACAGCGCGCGCTCGAAACGGCCGATGCCGCAACCGATGTCGAGAATGCTCCGTTCCCTTCCGGTGAATTCTCGCGCCTCCAGCCATGCGACGATTTCGTTGGTCGTGACTGTGAGCCTTGCCTCATCGCCGAGGGATGCCAGTTGGACACTCGCGGCTCCCGAAATCGCTGCCGCGGCATCGAAGCTGGAGGCCAGCCGCATGACGACAGCGACATTCGTCTCGCCCTCATCGCGCTCATGCCGAACGGCGCCACCCGTTGCCCGCAACATGGCGAAGACGTCTGGTTTGCAGCGCAGCAGTCCGGCGACCTTTCGCAGCCTTGCTGCGTCGCCGGCATCCGCCGGCTGGACCTTCAGCACGACCTCCGCCAATTCCGCCGCTCCAATTGTGGGCGGCAGGTGGAGCGCCAGCCTGACGAGAACACCTTCGGCGCAAATGCCATCGGCCATGCAGTCTTCAACCGCCAGCCTGACCGATGTCGTGCGCCGGGCGGCTTTCGGTGCGGTTACACTCATGCATCAACTCCGCGTCCAGACCCTGCGCATCGTCCACCTGTCGACGGCGCCCCAGCCATATTTATAGGCCTCCTGGCCGCGCAGAAAATCGAACTCGCGCGCATCTTCGCGGATCGCTTCCGCGATTGCGTGGCCAATCAGGATCGCACCTGGACTCTCCTCGGCATAAGCAGGGTCGAAGCCACCGAGATAAGCATAGGCACGGCCGCGGTGGTGAAATCCGTAATAGGCGCCGACGGTTCCGCCATCGATCGCGAACAGCCAGCATCGCACCAGACCGTGAGCGTCGAGCAAGGGAAGTGAGAGCCGATGGAATTGCTCGACGGCGGCGTTGGCCAACACACCGCCTCCTTGTTCGGCCCAGCGCATATTGTGCAGGCGGATCAATTGATCGAGGAAAGTTTGCGGACTGCCGCTTGCCGACAACAGCGCGATCCGGCCGCATCTTGATGCGGCTTGACGCGCCCGACGCAACTGGCGTCTGCGTCTTGCGGGGACGCAGCCTGCAAGCGTTTCGTCGCCGGCGAGGGCGAGCACGGGGCAGGCGGCATGGGCGGTCGGCCAATCCATCTCGGGATGCGTCATCGCAAGGGAGAGGCTGTCCTGCGGCAAGTCCGACAAGATCCATTGCGCCCACCCGATCGAGAGGATCGACTCGGCGACAATGTCGACGACCTCGGCTTCGCTCCCAGGGACAGCCAGAATGTCCAGATAATCGCTGAGCGAAATGCCGACCGGAAGCAGCTTCGAACCGGATATCCCATGCTCAAGGTAGAATGGCGCCAGCCCGACCAGATCGTCGCCACGCCAGACCGCGACCGTCGCCAGTTCACCAGGTGCGAATGCGTGCCACCACGGCACCAGCCAGGCGGGAGATTGAAACGGAGTCGCCGAGGGACTCTGCTGCCACAGTTTCCACCAGTGCGGCGTCAAGGCGTCCAATTGTGTGAGGTCACCGATGATTTCGCTGCGCAGCACAGTTTAGCTCACGGCGTCGCCGCGAAGCGCCGGCGACCAGTGCCAAGCCGTGCCAGCGCTTGATAGGCGTCCATGTAAGACGAGATCATGCGTTCCAGCGAAAACCGCCGTCGCGCTTCGGCCCTGCATGTCTCGGCATCCAAGCTGGGCGCCGCAAGAATGGCTTGGGCCATCTCGTCGACCGTATCGACGAGAAAGCCCGTCCTGCCGTGCTCTATGACATCGGGAAGCGCACCATTTGGAAAGGCGACCACCGGGGTACCGCAGGCGAGGGCCTCCATGGCCACAAGCGAGCTGGTCTCGGCTGCGAGACTCGGAATGACCAGACAGCGCGCCGCATTGAGAATGCGTCGCTTGGCGGTGAAGCCGAGAGGGCCAAGGAAGCGGCGGCGGCCATCGAGGCGAGGTTGGACCTCATCGCGAAAGTACCGCGTATGCGTTTCATAGGGATAGACCTTGCCGCCGATGACCAGCGGCACATCTGCCTGTTTGGCTGCGTCGAGCGCCAGGTGGACGCCCTTTTCCGGACAAACCCGGCTTAGAACAAGGGCAAAGCCGCGCTTCGACTGCAGCAGGGTCAGTGCTTCGATGTCAACGCCGTTCGGAATCGGCGCCGTCAGCCGGGCGTCTGATGGCGCGGTTTTCTGCTGGGTGGGCGAGACCGCATGGAGCCAGAGATCACCGCGCGTGGGGCGCAATGCCGCGGCCGGATACCAATCCAATGGCAGGTGGAGGGTCACCAAGGTCGGACCATCGTCGGGCAGATAAGCGTCGAAATCTATGCCGTGCAGATGAACCACGTCGATGGGCCATCGGGCACGGGCAGCCGCGATCGCCTCGCGATGGGCCTGTTGCGCGCGGCTCTTCGCCGCCTCGTCGAGTACGCCGTTTTCGGCCGGTATTTCCACAAGCGTGCCGCTCGTTCTGGAGCCTCGGCAGCCAATGACGATAGATCGATGACCGGCCTGAACCAGTGCCCGATCGAGCATCGACAGAACCTGTTCGGCACCGCCGACAGCGTCGGGGCCGACGGGCGCGAGAGGGTAGGCGACATTGAGGACGGTGAGTGTCTCGCCTGGGCGCGTCTCGTTGCCCTGCGCCGTATCTCCACCTGTCAACGGCGTCGCGAAGTCCTGCATCTGATGCATGGGCAGCATGACATTTCACGCGGCCGAGGCCCGCTGCGTGGGGAGCGAGGCGGATGTCATGCCAGGCGCATAGCGGCGGATCATGGTTGAACAGAATTCAGCGAACTCCTCCGGCACCAGGGGCGGGCTGGTGTGGTGGGGCATCATTCCGCGGTGCTGAGGTGTGAAGCAGAAGGTGACCGTCACATCGAAATCGGCGAGTGCTTCCATCTGCCGGTCGAACCAGTCCAGCGCATTCGGCCGAAAACTGTCCGCCCAGGAAAGCCCGGTACGCATATTGGTGACACCCAGCCGCTTCATCCAGGCGACGGCATCGTCCAGCCGCGGGTCTTCGAAATGAAACCACTGCACCAGGCCCATTGCGGGTGTATGGCGCAGGAATTCCTCCAGCGCGGGCTTTGGCGTGCCGTCCTGGCGTAGCAGCCCCATATGGAAATGACGATAGTAAGAGGAGCCCTCGGCTTCGCGGTGACGCGTCGTTGCTTCCCATTCACGCGGAAGATCGTAGAGGCTGTACCACTGGATGCGTGGCGCATTGCCGAGCAGCAATTCAGCTGTGCGCTTGAGCCCCCAGACTTGGATTTCCTCGGCGCCGAAGGTCGATACGCCGACTTCGCTGACCCAGATGGGAAGATCGGTGACGGTCGCGATCTCGCCGATCTTCTGCGGCCATTCCTGGATCTGCCACAGATTCCAGTCGAGGGGAAAGCCGTGCACGGCGACGGCATCGACATGATCCAGCACGCCGAATTCCTTCATGCGGGTGATGAACCCCGGATCTATTGGCGAGATGCCACCGAGCACTTT
>NZ_RZRK01000520.1:0-4376 GCF_003997835.1 Mesorhizobium sp. M7A.F.Ca.CA.004.12.1.1 | reverse complement strand
GTGCGCTCCGGCCGCCTGCTCAAGGCCGAGGAGATGAACGCGCTGCTGCGGCAGATGGAGGCGACGCCCGGTTCGGGCACCTGCAACCACGGCCGCCCAACCTATATCGAACTCAAGCTGGCGGACATCGAACGGCTTTTCGGGCGGCGGTAGCTGCGGACGGATTGCGGGCCATCGCTTCACCGCTCGTAGGTGCCGGTGTTGACCAGCAATGCCGAGACCACCGTTCGCCCGTGGGCGAATGCCGCGCCGGCTCCACGCACCGCTGTTGCCAGAAGCGCGGCGGTCAGCAATAGCGCGCCGCCGCCAGCAGGAGCGGAGGCACGTCATCGAGACCGAGCTTGATCGCCGCCCAGGTCAGACCCCAGATCAGCGACATCACCGCGAAGAAGGCGAGATTGCGAACCACCAGATTCGCCGTTCAGCGCAATCCCTGGCGATCGACGAATATCCGGTGGATGTCGATCCGCTCCGGCAGTTCGATCAGGAACTCGGGATCGCGGTCCAGATGATGGACTTTGGTCGGTTCGCCTTTGGTAAAGGCGGTCATCGCCTGCATGTCGGCCCAATACGAGATGGTTGTGAACCACGTCTCGGCATCGCGGTCCGCGCGCAGCAATTGGACGCCAAGCGCTGTCTTCTCGAGGGGCGGAATACCCTCGGCACGCAGGTATGGCTCATAGGCGTCGGCGATGTCGCGGCGGGTGCGGCCGCGCCAGATGCGCGCGATGGTCGGTTTGGTCGGCATGAGGTTCTCCTTCAGTCAGGCGGACAGCAACTGAGCGTAGCGGACACCGGCTGTGATCAGCCGTGAACACGACCCAGGAAATCATGGACCAGCGGCAGCGCGTCGTCGAAATGTGTCTCGAGCAGCCAGTGACCCGCCCCCTCGATCAGATGCAGTTCCGCATCGGGCAGATCGCGATGATAGGCCCGTGCCGACGCCGCGGGCATATAGCCGTCCTCTGGCCCCCAAACGATCAGCGTGGGCGGATGGTGTTCACGCAAATAAGCCTGGTAGCGCGGAAACCAGGTGAGATTGGCTTCCAGCTTCTCCATCAGACCGACGGCGATCTGCCGACGAACCGGCGTGTTCATCAGTGGCCAGTGAAGGCTCCAGAGATCGGGCGCCACGCGCGTGGCGATGTCGTCAGCCACTTCTCCGATGAACTCGGCCCGGAACCCGTCCTCACTTACCGCGGCCTCGAGCGGACGGTGCTTGTCGGGCGTCTTGTCGGCCCACCAAGCCTTGATCGTGGCGTATTTGGGGCCAAGCACGTCCTCGTAGATGTCGCCGTTCTGGATGATCAGGGCACTGATCCGCTCGGGGTGCGAGATCGAATGCCGGAGTCCTATCTGCGAGCCGTAATCATGCAGCCACAAGGCGTAGCGCTCGAGACCGAATTCATCGGCAAGTTTGGAAAGCACGTCGCAATAGGCGTCGAAATCATAGCCAAAGGCGGCCGGATCTGGTGTGCCACTGTATCCGAAGCCCGGCCAGTCGAATGCAATCGTTCGCCAGCGGTCGGCGAGCGCCGGCATCAGTCGGCGGAATTGGAACGAAGAGCAGGGATAGCCGTGCGGCAACAGCAAGACAGGTGCTTCTGGCGGCCCTGCCTCGCGATAGAAAATGGATAGATCACCCAGTTGCATGCGTCGGTGCGTCGTTGCACCCGGCATTCGGACCTCCGTCGAATAAACACCGGCTAAACGCGTTTGACCGAGGCATCGTTCCCGAATGAGGGAAGCGGACGGCCGGCAATATTCATCTCTTCAAATTCACCACGATGACACCGCCCAGCGCCAGCGCGCCGCCGATTATGCCGAGCAGCGTCGGAACTTCGCCCAGCCAGAAGAAGCCGATCAGCGCGGACATCGGCGAGACCAGATAGAGGAAGTTGGAGGCACGTGCGGCGGGCAGACGCGACAGCGCGGTCGCCCAGGCGGCATAGGCGATCAGGCTGGGCACGATGCCAAGAAAGATGACGGCGCCGAGGCCTGCTGCGTCGGCAACCGCCGCCTGCGAAAAGGCCGACGGCAGGAAGGGTGCCAGGCATAGTGCGCCGAGCACCATGTTCGAAGCGGAGATGGTCAACGGATGATGGCGGGCAAACAGCGGCTTCTGGACGATGGTGTTGACGGCCGAGCACAAGGCCGAACCAAGCACCAGAAGAGCACCGGTGTTAAAAGACAGTCCATTCTCGTCGGCCATGGCGATGACGCCAATGCCGGCGAAGGAAATCACCGTACCGGCCCAGGCCATGCCCGAAAAGCGCTCGCCCAGCAGGACCATCGCCATGATGGCGGTGAAGATCGGGCTGACATTGATGATGAAGCCGGCGGCACCGGCAGAGACGGTCAGTTCGCCGAAATTGAGCATGACGGTGTAGAGCGCGACGAAGATGGCGCCGCCAAAGACCAGGCGCCACACTTCGTCGAGCCTTGGCAGCGCCGGGCGCTTGATGGCCAGGAAGATCGCCGCCGGCACCGCGGCGATGGCAAAGCGCAACGCGCCGAGTTCCAGCGGTCCGAAGGCAGCGAGACCGGCGCGGATCGCCGGAAAGGCGGAGGCCCAACCAACCACCGTCAGCGCGACAGCAATGGCTGCCGTGGTGTCCATCCGCTGTGTCGAATTCAACGTGCCCGTCATTGCATTCATCTCACTGCCCTCGCATTCTTCGGTCCTGAAAGGCAGAAAACGCCATTCCAGGCCAGTTGACAAACGACCAAATCGAGGATCACCTGTGACTATGGATCACAACTCGGACACAATGGTACCGCTCGAAACACTGCGCGCCTTCGATGCGGCGGCGCGGACAGGCAGCTTTTCGGCGGCCGCCGAAAAGCTCAACATCACCCATGGCGCCGTCAGCCGGCAGATCGCCAAGCTCGAGGACTGGCTGGGATTGAAAGTCTTCGACCGTGGGGCGCGCGGCGTCTCGCTGACGATCGAGGGCAACCGGCTGCATCTGCGCACGGCGGAAGCCTTTGCGCTGATATCGACCCATTCCGACCGCTGGGTCGAGCCGCGTGGCACGGCGGTGGTGCGGCTGACCTCGATCCCCTCGGTCAGCGGGCTGTGGCTGATGCCTCGCATGGCGGCTCTGGAGAACAATCCCTCGAAGCTGCGCATCGTGCTCGATGTCGATATCCGCCAGGCCGACCTTGCCGATGAGGGCATCGATCTCTCCATCCGCTGTGGACGCGGCGGCATTCCGGGCCGCGTCTCGGTGCAGCTTTTCGAGGAACATGTCTTCCCCGTCGCGTCACCCGAGCTTGCCCGCGAGATCGGCCGCGGCGACCCTGCCCGGCTGCTCAAATATCCGCTGATCAACGATTCCGACGCGTCTGCCTGGCGCGCCTGGTTTGCCGCGCAAGGCATGGATTATCGCCCGCGCCCGCAGGACCGTCGCTTCGAGGACTACAATCTGGTGCTCGACGCCGCCGCCTATGGGCTTGGCATCGCGCTGGCACGCCCACCCCTGACCGGACATCAATTGCAATCGGGCCGCATCACCCCCGTCGATGAGCGCACCGCGCTCAATCCGGTGTCCTACTGGCTCGACCGGCCGATCGGCCGGCCGCGCGCCGCAGCCGCCGACCTCGCCCGCCGCATCGCGGCGGAGGCCGGGCTGGCGCCGGAAAAGATCGAGGCGTTCATCGAAGCCGAGCGATAGGCCTTCCGCCGGGCATATATCGAGAACCAGCCGATTCGAAGCTCAGCGAAGCAACAACAGAACGAACCCAAGGATCACGGTTCCCAGCAAACCGGCCACTATCGAAACAAAGCCGACCTTCACCAGCAAGTGCTCAGGGTTCGGCGCCGCACCATGGGATTGATTGGCCGGCCTGTGCCTGCCCGCCAATGCACCCAAAGCGGCAGCGTTGCGCGGGACTGGAGCCTGCGGCGGGATAAGCGACAGCAATGACAGCCCCGCAACCCTGGCAGGAGCATTATCATTGGCCGTTGTCGGAGGCGGCAAGAAGGCTCGCGGCGTTTCGGCTTCGGGTTTTGCCTTTCTCGCCGCGATCGTTGCCAACGCCGCCTCTTCGCCCGTCTCAAGTTGGGCAAGATAGGCATCGACGATGCCAGCCGATGCGATCTGCTGCGATTTGACGGCCATTGGCGCGGCCGGCAAAGTCAACAGCGCTGGCGCTGTCTGTTGTGCGAGCAGAGACGGCGCCGGCGGTTGGACCAGCGCCTTGACCAGTGCCGTCATGACTGGATCGGCCTGCCCCGAGGGCACGGCCTGCGGCGTCATCACTTCCCTGAGCAAGGCGGGAAGACGAGTGGAGGAAATGTCCATTGCGGCCCACCAACACCATTTTTCCGCCTCACAATAAGCGTTCAGCATTGTCTCAGGCTTGTCGCATGC
>NZ_RZRK01000051.1:0-14539 GCF_003997835.1 Mesorhizobium sp. M7A.F.Ca.CA.004.12.1.1 | reverse complement strand
GCATTTGCCGCAAAGCCGGCCCCGAAGGGCGCAATCGCGAGGGCTTGCATTGGCTTTGCCATTGCACCATGTGGAGGTGGAACAAGGGATTCCGGATGGAAGCCCAAGAGAAAGTCATGACGGCCATCGAATCCCCGTGCATCCTGGTCTGTTCGATCGACATGAAAACCGGCTTCTGTTTCGGTTGCGGTCGCACGCGCGAGGAAATCGGCGCCTGGATCGGGATGACGACGGAAACGCGCCGCAGCGTCATGGCGCAATTGCCGGCCCGGCTGGAGACGGTCGAACGCCGGCCGCGCCGGGAAACTCGCCGCACCCGTATGGCGCGCGAACGCGGCGCGCTATCGTGAGGTGCGGATGAGCCGGTTGTTCTGGATTTTGATGGCCGCGATCGGGGTGGGAGCAGTCCTGCTCATGCTCAATGATTCCGCCGGCAGCACGCTCGGCGTCGAGAACAACGATTTCAGCCGGCTGATCTGGCTCGGTGCCTTTGGCGCCCTTATCGGCGCCGGCCTGCTTCGCTCGGGCCGCCCCCTGGGCGCCATGGCCCGCAATCTCGGCGCCTGGGCGGCGATCGCACTCGCGCTGATCGCCGGCTACCAGTATCGCTATGAGTTGCAGGATGTCGCCAGCCGGGTGACCGCGGGCCTTGTTCCCGGCAGCCCGCTTGCGCTTGGCGTCGAGGACGGCCACGCCACGGTGACGCTCGACAAGGCGGACAACGGCCATTTCGAAGCGCGCATCCTGATCAATGGCAACCCGGTCCGGGCCGTGGTGGATACCGGCGCGACCAGCACCGTGCTGACGTCGCAGGATGCGCAGGCCGCCGGATTCAATCCAGCGGCGCTCAACTACACCATACCGGTTTCGACCGCCAACGGCATGGCGCGCGCCGCGGCCGTGAAAACCGATCAGATTGCGATCGGCGGCATCATGCGCAGGGATATGTCGGTGATGATCGCCGCACCCGGAATGCTCAGCCAGAGCCTGCTCGGCATGAACTTCATCGGTTCATTGTCGGGTTTTGACGTGCGCGGCGACCGCATGATCCTCAGGGATTGATCCCCGAAGCTCAAGCCGCTTCGGCTGCTGCGCCACCGAACTCGACGGCCGCGTAAGCCGTCTTCAGCACGTCCGGGCCGGCCCCGGGTTTTGTCGCGTCCGTGGACAGGATCTGCCGGTAGCGGCGCGCACCGGGCAGGCCATGGAACAGTCCGACCATATGGCGGGTGACATGGCCAAGCCGCCCACCCTGCTCGATATGGCGTGCCGCATAGTCCGCCATCGCATCGATCAGCGCGGCGAAATCGAACGGCTCGGACTGGACGCCGTAGAAAGCGGCATCGACGCCGGCCAGAATGCCGGGCGTGTGGTAGGCGGCGCGGCCAAGCATCGCGCCATCGACATGACCGAGATGCTTCTGCGCCTCTTCAATCGACTGAATTCCACCATTGATGCCAATGAATTCGTTATGTTTTCTGACCTTCAGCCGATAGACCCTGTTGTAGTCGAGCGGCGGGATGTCACGGTTTTCCTTGGGGCTCAGCCCTTCCAGCCACGCCTTGCGTGCATGCACCCACAATGCGTCGGCGCCGGCATCGAAAACCCCATCCGTCAGCGCATCCAGGGCCGGCTCCGGATCCTGCTCGTCGACGCCGATGCGGCATTTAACGGTCACGGGGATCTTCACCGCCGCTTTCATCGCCGCGACGCAGCCGGCGACGAGGTCCGGCACTTTCATCAGGCAGGCACCGAACGTGCCCGACTGGACGCGGTCTGACGGACAGCCGACATTGAGGTTGATCTCGTCATAGCCAAAGGCCTCGCCAATGCGGGCAGCCTCGGCGAGCTTTTCACGATCCGAGCCGCCGAGCTGCAGCGCGACCGGATGTTCCACCGCATCGAAGCCGAGCAGCCGCTCGCGCGCGCCATGGATGACCGCGTCGGCCACCACCATCTCGGTATAAAGCAGCGCATGGCTTGTCAGCTGGCGGTGGAAGAACCGGCAATGCCGGTCCGTCCAGTCCATCATCGGGGCCACAGATAGCCTATGATATTGATTTTGCAGCATTTTTTGTTTAACATCAAATCGTTAGAACGTGCCAAGTGCACACAATTTACGCCAGAATACGACCCTTTTTCGCCACGTTTCGATCTCTCAGTGCACACGGAGCGCACACGAAAAAATGGCCACCTACACAAAGCTCTCGTCCGGGTCCTGGCGTGTCCAAGTCCGTCGCAAAGGTCGCTACGTCAGCGAAACCTTCCTGCGCCGAGACGACGCACGCCGCTGGGCGACGAAACCGAGCGCCAAGTCGATCGCGGTGAGACACCGGCAAAGTCTCGAACAGCGCGCCTGAAAACCTTCGGCGAACTCATCGACCTTCATATCGACGACATGTGCGATATAGGCAAGTCCCCTCGCCGCTCCAAGGCCGCAGCCCTCGCTATGCTCCAAAGACATCTCGGCAAGTGCAACATCGCGGCTCTCGATCGCGAACGGCTCATTCGTTTCGGCCGTGACCGGGCTGCCCAAGGTGCTGGACCGATGACGCTAGGCATCGACATCGGTTTCGTAAAACTCATTCTGGCTCATGCCGTTGCGGTGCACGGGCTGCCCGTCAAGGTCGAACCGGTTGATCTCGCGCGGATCGCCCTGAAGAGGCTTGGCCTCGTTGGCAAAGGCAACCAGCGGGATAGGCGGCCGACAAATTGCAGAGCGCTGAAGGCGAGCATGCACGAGATCTATGGGCCGCGAAGGGTCGGCAGGCGTTCGATGCTGAACGGCGTGAAGAGTGGATGGGACGGCGAACTTAGCCACGGTTGGCGCGAGCAACGGCCAGCACGAAGCCCGAACAGCAGACTTCCGCCGGTGCGCCAGCGCCGCAGTCAAGCTTGCGCAATAAGTTTTCGCGCTCTTCGTCACTACCGGCGACAATCTTCTCTCGGAAGGGCGCAAGACTTGAGTTGGCGAAGCTCGTCAAAGCAGGCGCTGCCCTAGGAGCAAACTTCAAATGCCAGATCGTGTTCCCCTCGAAACCTCCCGCGCCCCACAGATGCGATCATGCACACTGCGCGTTGATAGAAGCTCTATAGCCAAGGTGCGAGCCAGCGGCACTGCTCTGCACAGCAGGAACGGGCGTAAAGCGAGGGAAGCTCCTCGCCTTGGATGAGGTCGGCGAGCTGACAGTCGCCAGTGTCGTCCGAATTGATGTAGGCATCGGCGGCGACGTAGTCGACGGCAGGCATTTAGCACACGCTCGGATCGCAGCCGCGCAGCAAACGTCCAGGCCGCCCGCCTCGCTCGGTTTTCTTCCTAAAAACGGGAGGCACAGGCGGAGCGGCCCTTCATACCAGCGGCTTACTCGATGACGCGGGCGCCACCGACATCTGCGGCTGACGGATCCAGCCCGTAAGCCTTGAGCGCTTCCGCGATCGCGCCATCCTTGCGGTAAGCTTCTAGGGACGTGTCAACGGCCTTCGCAAGATCCTCGTTGCTCTTGTCCAGCAGGAAGGCGGTCTGCGACGGGTTCATGGTCGCATCGATGCGCGGATCTTGTTTCAGCGCATTTACCTTATAATTCTGTCCTTCGTTCTGAATGACAGCGGAGCCGAAGCCGTCGAGCGCCGCCTCAATACGACCGGCATGAAGGTCCTGCGCGAGGTTCAGCGACGACGGATAGGTCTTGGAGCCTTCGTAAAGCTTCTCCATGTCCTGGACCCATAAATATCCTTCAACGGTGCCGACCTTCTTGCCCAGCAGACCATCGACAGTATCAATGCCGTTGGTCGAGGTGACGGACAGTTGGTCGAGATAGACCGGCGTAGACAGAGCGACGACCTTCGCGCGGGCGGCGGTACGATAGAAGCCGCCAAGCGCGATGTCCGCGCGCCGCGACTGAACTGCGGAAACCGCGCCTGGATATGTGAAGATCTCATAAGCGATCTCCAGGCAGTTCTCCTTGGCAAAACGCTTCACGAGATCGCCGTCGATACCCGCGATGCCGCTGTCTTTTTCGAGCGAATACGGAGCGGTGTTGGTAAGCGCGACTGTGAGTTTGCCCGCTGACACGGTTTCGAAAACGTGCTGCGGCTTGCAATCCTGTGCGGACGCGACGCTGGCACCCAAGGCCGTAGCAATGGCCGCGGCCGAGATAATCTTACTCCAATTTTTCACTGTGCTCTCCTCTGACATTGATGGTTTTTGATTGCAGGTCAGCCGAGATGGCTGCCCAGCCTACGTTCGGTGTACGAGACCAGCCACCCGAACGGGACGGTGATGGCGAGATAGAACAGGCCCGCCAAGATCAGGACATCGAGGTAGAGGTAGGTGGCCGCACCCACGCGATAGGCGCGCGCCAGAAGTTCGGGGATGGCGATCGTGTATGTAAGGGCCGTCGCCTGGAAGATGAGAATGGCAAAGCCCATCAGTGCGGGTATTGCGAACAGGATTCCTTGGGGGATCACTACGAAGCGCAGGATGTCCCGGCGGGTCATGCCGAGCGCCCAGCCCGCCTCGATCTCACAATGCGGAACCGCGTTCAGACCGGCGCGAAGGATCTCGCTGGTGTAGGCGCCTGTCGTTAGCGCCAACGCAATCACGCCAGAGGTGAAGGCACTTACGGTCATCCCGGAAGCAGGCAATCCATAGTAGACCATCTGCAGGACGACGAGTGCAGGCGCACCACGCCCGATCTCGACCAATACCACCGCGAAATAGCGGACGAGCCTGTTTCCAGAGGAAGAGGCAAGCGCAAGAACGAGGCCGATAGGCAATCCGAACAGCAGCGCCAGGCCCGCCAACTGAAGACTGACAATAGCTCCTTGGAAAAGCTGGGGCGACCAGTCCAGCCAGTTAGCCAGCATCTCGCTCATTTCGCTTGCCCCCTTGAGCGCAGCCGCCCGTCCACGGCGCGTGCCAACACGACAACGGGTATGGACAGCACGATGTAGAGAAGCGCGGCGAAAATGAACGGCGCGAAGCTGCCGCCGCCGCCTTGAGCCTGCTGCGATGCGTACATCATCACGTCGCGGACACCGATCGTGGAGGCCACGGTCGTGTCTTTGAGCAGGCTAACAAGGAAGGTCGCCATGGGTGGAACCGAGACGCGCAGGACCTGCGGCGCCAGGATATAGCGCAGCGTATCCAGGCGCGACATACCGAGCGCCGTGGACGCCTCCCGCTGGCCCTTCGAGAGGGCCAGGAAGCCACCCCTATAGATTTCAGCGAGATAGGCCGTTGATACCAACCCCATGCCCAGGATGGCAGCCTGATATGAACTGAGAACGATCACTCCGCTGCCCAATCCGAAGAAAATAATGAACAGCCAGACGATCGGCGGGATTCCTCGGACAACGTCGATGTATAGGCGCGCCGGCGCGCTTAGCAGAAGCAACCGGGAACGTCGCATCAGCACCAGCGGCATGGCTGCGATGGCCCCGACTCCGAAAGCGCCGAAGGTCACCAGCAGCGTGGCCGGAACGCCTCTGAGCAGTGAAACCAGCAGGTCGATCATCTGCGATCGACCACGGCACGGAAGAACTGCCGCGTGCGGGGCGACGACGGATTGCGGATCACGGCATCAGGCGGACCCTGCTCGATGATCTCTCCATTAGCCATGACGATTACGCGGTCGGCGACGTCTGCGGCAAAGGCGATCTCGTGCGTGACGATGATCATTGTCATGCCTTCCTGGGCGAGCTCGCGCATCACGGCCAACACCTCAAGCCCGAGTTCGGGATCCAGGGCGCTCGTGGGTTCGTCGAAGAGCATCACCTTGGGGTCAAGAGCCAGGGCGCGTGCGATCGCGATACGCTGCTGCTGGCCACCCGACAGGCGCGCCGGATAGGCTTGCGCCTTGTCCGTAAGGTGTACGCGTTCGAGCAATTGGGCGGTGCGCGCGTCCGCCTGCTCCTTGGTGCGCCCCAGAACCCGCATCTGCGGCAGCGAAATGTTGCGCTGCACGGTCATGTGCGGAAACAGGTTGAAGGACTGGAAAACCATCCCGGTGGAACGTCGGAGCCTCAGCAGCTCTCCGGCGGACAGATTGCGGTCGACCGAAAACCGGATGGCACCCACTTCAAGGGTGCCGGATGACGGCTGTTCGAGCATGTTGATCGCGCGCAGCAGCGTGCTCTTCCCCGCGCCGCTGGGTCCGACGATCGCCACGACCTCGCCGCGCGTGATGTCGAGCGAGACGTTCTTCACGGCGTGATGGCCGCCATAGATCACGTTGATGTTCTTGATGCGTACGATATTTTCTGCCTCGGGCATGGCTTCTTTGTCCTTGCGCTAACGCCGGTGTCCCACTGGTCAAGCCGCCGCAGTATGTGTGCCCGGAACGTTTCTTTCCGGAGTTGGAGCGAGACTTTCGGTGCCTGGGATCGATGCGGGAGAGCCCTTGAGCACCCAGTCTGCGACGATCAGCCCAATCACCGGCGCAAGCTGAATCCCGTAGCCGCCCGCACCGGCCGCGGTGATCAGACCGGGCTCCGACTGATCGACTGGTCCGACATAGGGACGGTGGTCGGCGGTGACAGGGTAGAGGCCTGCCCAGCCCCGGCCGAGCCGGGCGCCCGGCAGATCAGGCAGGCGTTCGATCAGCATCTCGGCCAGCATGACCTTGGACCCTTCCTCGCACTGCTCGTTGTAGTTGTCCGGATCTTCGGGCGACGGCGAACTTACCTTGTGTATCTCGGCGATGAGCTCGCCCGCTTTCTCGTGCCGAAAGTTGAGTCCGGTGCCCTGCCCGTTCACCAGATCCATGACCATCGGCATTGTGTACGGGAGCGGCGCGTCCAAGTGGATTGTCAGCGCCTCGTGGCGCTCGGGGTGGATGTGCAGCGTCTGTCCGAGCATCTCGGCAACGCGTGGCGCCCAGGCGCCTGCCGCATTCACGACGAAGTCGCAGCCGATCGGCCCTTTGCTGGTGTCCAACCGATAGCCACCGGATGTCCGCGCGGCACCAAGCAGCTTGCGGAACTGGAACACCTCGGAGCCGAGCTTCTTCACCTGTTGCGCCAGCAGCGTGCACATTTCGTGGGGATCGAGGAAGCCGTCGTCCGGCCCGAAGATGCCGCCTTCGAGCCCATCTGAACTCAAGTGCGGCACGAGTTGCTGAAGCTCGTTCGCCTGGTAGACCCTGGATCTGAAGCCGGCATCGCGCTGGATCTCCACCGAGCGGGCGAACAGTTCCATCTGCTCGGAGGTGCGCGCCAGACGCAGGTAGCCGATAGGGCTGAAGCCGAGACCGAGGCGCTCTTGCCACCGGCGGACGCGCTGCACCGATTGCATGCGCAGCTGTATCTCGAACGGATCCGTGAGCTGTGTCCCAACGACCCCGACCGAGCGGCCGCTGGATCCTGACGCAATGGATTGTGCGTCGATGACGGTGACGCGAGCGCCCTGTTCCGCGAGCGCGTGCGCAGAACACATACCGAGGGTACCCGCACCGATGACGACGACGTGAGGAGAAGCTGTCATGTGACTTCCATCTGTTGCTGCGTCGTCCCGTGCCGGATGGATCCGGCGCTGGACGCGCTACGTCATTGCTTCGGAGCGATTGCTGCGAGGGCGCCGTCGATTGCGGAAAGGATCTCGCGTGCGTCTTCCTCGGTCATGGAGGTGGAAAGCGCGAAGAGTCCGTAACTCGCCGAAAGCACGCCGCGGTCGAGCAGACCCTTGTGGAACAGGTCGAGTTTCATGCGTACGGACGCACCCGGATAGACTGACCGGTAGTCCGTGATCGGCAACGCCGTGAAATGAACTTTGAAGAGCGAGCCGAGACCGACGCACTGCCCGTTGAGGCCATGGCGAGCAAGCGAGGCCGTGATGCCCTCGCGAAGCAGGCTGCCGATAGCGTCCAGATGCGCGAAGCTAGCCGGGGTCAACGCGCGCATCGCCGCCAGACCGGCTCGCATCGTCACCGGGTTCGCGGTGAAGGTGCCGCCATGCGGCAATGCGGGCTTGCCTTGTGTTGGATCGAACACCGCCATCACGTCGGCGCGGCCGCCGACGGCGCCGACCGGGAATCCTCCGCCGATGATCTTGCCGAGAGCCGTCAGATCGGGCGTGATGCTCCACAGGCCCTGCGCCCCCGAATAGCCAAGGCGGAGCGAGATCACCTCGTCGAAGATCACCAGCGAGCCGGCGGCATGAGCGATCTCGACCATCGCGTCGAGATAATCCTTTCGCGCGGGAATAAGTCCGGCGCGGTTCGGCATCGGGTCGATCAGAACACCCGCTATCGTGTCGCCATGCGCGTCGAAGACGGCACGCAGCGCCTCCGTATCGTTGAACGGCACCGCGATGACATCATCGAGAACTCCCTTCGGCGTGCCTTTCGCGTATGCCGTTGAGGCAGGCATGTCGCCCCAGTTGGCGGGCGAACTGTCCAGGCTGACTTCCGCGAAGTCGTAGGAGCCATGGTAGGCACCTTCGATCTTGACGATCTTCGACCGCTCGGTGAACGCCCGAGCCGCCTTGATCGCCATCATGACGCCTTCCGTGCCGGAGTTGGCGAAGCGAACCTGCTCGACTGACGGGAGGCGCTCCACCAACAGTTCAGCAAGATCAAGTTCGCTCTCGGTGGGCGCTCCGAAAGCCGATCCCCGGGGCATCTGGTCCACCACCGCGGCCGTGACGGCGGGATGGCCGTAGCCATGGATCATGGCCGTGAAATTGTTGATGCAGTCGTAGTAGACGTTTCCATCGACGTCCCAGACGCGGCAGCCCTCGCCGCGCTGGGCATAGATCGGAAACGGGTCGATGAAGACCGTTGTCCGGGTGTTTCCTCCCGGCATGACCTTGCGGGCCCGTTCGAACATCTCGCGGGACTTCGGCATTGAATCTGGATAGTGGCGCATAATCTTGTAAACCGATGAAGGAGACAGTCTTGGATGGCCGCGACGAAGGGCGCGACCTCTTTCGATCACTTGGTCATGATCGTGTGGCTCTGCTCGCGCAGGTACTGTGGCAGGAACCAGGAGCCGAGACCGCCCTTGCCGCTGACCCCGGTGCCCTTCCAGCCGCAGAATGGCTGCGCGCCTGGCCATGCACCCGTCGTTGCGCCGCTCGCACGGTTGGCATAGAGAACCCCCGCTTCGGCGGTGTCGAGGAAGTGACGCAACTCTTTTTGGTCGTTGGTAAAGATGCCGGCCGACAATCCGTAGGCGATGTCGTTGCCCTCTTCGATCGCGGCATCGAGACTATCAAAACCGCGGACGACCACGAAAGGCATGAAGAGTTCGTCGCGGGTCAGCCGGCCCGGACCATCAAGTTCGACGACCGTCGGCAGGACGTAGTTGTTCGCAAATCCCTGGCCCAGGGCGGCGCCCCCAAAATGCACCTTGCCTTTGCCCTCGACTTCCGACAGCGCTGCCTGGAAACGGCCGACTGTGGCGTCGCCATAGACAGGGCCCATAAAGGTCTCGGCCTTACGAGGATCTCCGACCACCAGCTTTCCAGCGAACGCTACCAGTTTCTCGATGAATTCCGCCTTGACCTTCTCGTCGACATACACGACCGAGCATGCGGAGCACTTCTGGCCTTGCAGGCCAAAAGCGGAGCGCGCCACCCCCTGCGCCGCGCGGTCGAGGTCGGCCTTGCTCGTCACGTAGGCGGGGTTCTTGCCACCCATTTCGGCGATGACGGGCTTCATGTGGGGCAGCGTTGCCATATGACGGAAGATGCTCATGCCGGTCTTATGGGAGCCGGTGAATGCAACGCCGTCGATGCCGTTGTCGGTGGCAAGAAGGCGCCCCACCTCTCCATCGCCAAGCACGATGTTGAAAACACCTTCGGGCAAGCCCGCTTTGCGAAGCGTTTCGGCAATCAGCAGTCCGGTCAGCGCGCAACCCGGCGACGGCTTGTAGACCACCGCATTGCCTGTCAACAGCGCACCCGTGACCATGCCGATCGACAAGGCGAGCGGAAAGTTGAAAGGAGCGATGACCGCGAAGACGCCATAGGGCTTCATGACGCTCGTAGCAGTCTCGTTTTCGACCAACACGTTCATGGGCCGGACGAACCCGTTGTTCGCCTTCATCTCCGATGCGTAGTACTCGACCATGTCGAGGCATTCCTCGGCTTCGCCGACTGCCTCGATGCGGGACTTTCCGATCTCGTAGAGCGCCGCCAAACCGAGGTCATATTTCCGCTCCGCAAGTGCCTCTCGCCAGCGAGCGCCGAATGCAAGGCGATCGTCCAGCGTCGAACGGTTCCAGGCCTTCGCGCCGGCCCGGGCTGCCTGGATCGCGCACTTGACGTCTGACGGGATTGAAACCGGGAACTTGCCGAGAGAGATTTTCTTGTCGATAGGGCTCAGGATCTCTTTCCGAGCGCCGGTCGCAAACGGCGTCGACCACTCGCGACCCAGTGTGTTCTTCTCGAAATCCGGGATCATTGCATCGAGGTGAGCGTGAACAGGGGAAAAATCCACCCCGATGTTCGAGTAGGTCACACGCGGGAGTTCAGCCATTTCAAGTTCCTCCGAAAATCGGTATTTATCCCGATAATCAGGATTTGGCTTGCGAGTCAATCGAGGGGCCCATAAAATGGAAATAATACCGAATTTCGGTATTATTCGTGAGGAGGTTTCGGGTTCGGGTTACCTAGCGGAGCCCGACAGCCGAGGGCGTGCGGCCGTTCGGCTATTCTACGGAGCCCCTCGGACTCGAGGCGCGGCGGGATAACGAGAGACCGACCTTGCCCCTCACGTCTGTTTTGAACGATAACCTTCTTGCAGTCGCAATTGTCAGATCGGCGTAGGTGCCCTTGAATACGAAATCGAAGAAGCCGAGCGCCAAGGACAGTCCCCTCGAGCGCTACATCTCGATCATGGAAACGGTCGCGCCGTTCGAGCATGGCTTGACGGCGATCGAGCTCGAAACGACGCTTGGACTGCCCAAAACCACGATCAACAGGCTGCTGCATGCCTTGATCGAAAGCGGGATGATCACCGCCGAGAGCGTTCGCAATCGGACATACCGCCTCGGCGATCGCTTGCTGCAGCTGCTACAGATGTCTCCGGATAGCGGCTGGCTGACGACGCTCGCGCAGCGACCGCTTCAGGATTTGGCCGACCGCACCGGCCAGTCGGCGTTCCTGTCGAAGTTCGACGGTACCGAGGTGCGCTCGGTCACCTGCGTCGCGCCCGACACTCCGGTCCGGACCTATGTCATGCCGGGTATGGCCATGCCTGTAAATGCGACCGCTTCGGCCAAGGCGATCCTTGCGTTTCATCCGCAGGAGACCGTGAACAGGATCCTGGCGACCGAGCTGCGCAGCTATACCGATCGGACTAAAACGAAGATCGCGGAGTTGACCAGGGAATTGGCGGAGGTTCGGCAGCAGGGCTATGCCATGGACCTGGCCGAGCATGTTCCGGGCCTGGGCTCGATCGCATTTCCGATAAGGCCGACGAGCGGTGAGGTGATGTACGCGGTGGGACTTACGGGACCCTACGGTCAGATCATAGAGCAAAACTTCAAGCAGCATTGCTCGGCGCTCGCAGAAGCCGCCCAGCGCATGGCAAAGCTGGCGCAGATGCACGCCTACAACGGATCGGCTTTGGCCGCAAAGAGTGCTGCAGCGGATCAGCGATAGGTCGGTGCTGAGAGGCCGGTCATCGCGCGAAGAGATGTTGCGCTTTGAACCTGTAGTTCGCGATATGTTCTCGACGGAAGTGAATGTCCGGCTCCATCCCTCTGAGAACCACCCAATAGAAACCTTGGAGGCTCGCCCATTGCATTCAGAGTAGCTGCTCGGATGGCAGATAATCTACATCGACCACCAGCGCGATTTCGTCGGCGTGAAGCTGTCGACCTGGCCGAAAGCGATCAATCAGTCGATGCGGATCGACATACAGAACCTGATGGGAACGATCGCCGACACTCTCCATTCGGTGTGAAGGCGATCGGGGCATTGGTACTGACGTTAACAACAAGGGCGGCACGCGCGCCAAAAATTCGATGCCTCGTCAAATTTTGCTAAAGCCGAGCGGGCAGCCAAGGCAGCAATATATAGCTCGTGTCGCATTTTCCGAGACGCCAGCCCCGAAGATCGGGACGGCACTGATTTCAGGCAAACTTGCTGCGGGGTTGTCGTGGTTTTATGGCTCGGCGAAAAACTTACCCTCGGCAAGCATGGTTTCGATGCCGGCCAGCAATTCGCGATTTATGCCGGTGGAAATCCCTTTCGACGCAAGGTGCGCCACCAGCGCGCCGCTGCGAAGATTGCCGGCCGCACCGGGCGCGTAGGGACAGCCGCCTAGCCCGCCGGCAGCGGCATCGAACACCCTGAGCCCGAGGTCCCAGGCGGTATCGACGTTGGCGAGCGCCAGGCCGCCGGTGTCGTGGAAATGCCCGGCCAGCCGCGCAGCCTCTGCTTCTTCGAGGGTTGCCAGCACCATGGCATGCACGCGCTCGGGTGTCGCCCTGCCGATCGTGTCGGCAACGGCGATTTCGGCGCAGCCGAGATCGCGCAGGCGCGCGACGACTCTCGCGGCCGCGCCGGGTTCGATCGGGCCTTCATAGG
Organism: Mesorhizobium sp. M7A.F.Ca.CA.004.12.1.1; assembly: GCF_003997835.1. Taxonomy (NCBI): domain Bacteria; kingdom Pseudomonadati; phylum Pseudomonadota; class Alphaproteobacteria; order Hyphomicrobiales; family Phyllobacteriaceae; genus Mesorhizobium; species Mesorhizobium sp. M7A.F.Ca.CA.004.12.1.1. The sequence continues at coordinate 2,004 of NZ_RZRK01000051.1, read as the reverse complement.
GACAATCGACGGCACAGGAGACATAGCCCCGCACCGGCAAGGAATGCTCGGCGGCCAGCGCGATCACTGGCACAAAACGAGCCAGCCCTTCCTCGATGGTACAATTGGTGTTTCGTTTCGAAAACGTCTCGGAGGCGCTGGTGAAGACCGCGAGTTCCTGCGCGCCGGCCGAGATCGCGGCCCGCGCACCTTGCTCGTTGGGCACCAGCGCGGACAGCATAAGCCCCGGGCGCCGCACAGCGCGCCGCATGACCTCATCATGATCGGCCATCTGCGGCACCCATTTCGGCGAGACGAAAGCCGTCGCCTCGATGCGGGCGAAGCCGCAATCGGCCAGCATGCCGATCAGGCGCAGCTTCTGCCCGGTCGAGACCAGCCGCTTTTCGTTCTGCAGGCCGTCGCGCGGACCGACTTCGACGATCGTGGCCTGCCGATCCTCACCGGGCGATTCAATGGACGGCGGCATACATGATCTTTTCTTCGGAGGCCTCGTCGATGGTCATCTCCTCGACGATACGGCCCTGGCGCGCCACCAGTATGCGGTCCGACAGATTGAGGATTTCAGGCAGATAGGACGAGATAACGACGACGGCCGCGCCCGCATCGGCAAGCCGCTCGATAATCTGATGGATCTCGGCGATGGCGCCGACATCGACGCCACGCGTCGGCTCGTCGAAGATGATCAGCGACGGCGCCTGGATTAGCGATTTGGCGATGACCACTTTCTGCTGATTGCCGCCGGAAAGCTCGACCACCCGAGCATTGGCGCCGATCGTGCGGACCTTCATCGTCTCGATCCATTCGGCCGATTGCCGGCGCGCTTCGCCAAGGCCGATTACCGAGACCGGATTGGAGCCCTTGGCCAGCTTGCCGAGGAATACGTTCTGGGCGATGTCCATCGTATCGAATAGGCCGTCGAGCTTGCGGTCCTCGGTGATATAGGCGACGCCGCGCCGCACGGCCTGCCGTGGCACGCGGAAGTGCACCACCTCGCCGCGCAGCGTGATGCGGCCACCATGGAAGAAGTCACGCTTCAAAACGCCCGCCGCGATCTTCATCATTTCGGTGCGGCCGGCACCGACCAGGCCGAACAGCCCGGTCACCTGGCCGGCAAAGACCGACAGCGTGGCGCTGCGCACCGCCTTACCCATCGAGACGTTCTCGAGCGCCAGCACCTTTTCGCCCGGGCGGCGCGCGACGCGTTTGGCGGCATCGTCGCCATAGAGCGTATCGGTCAGTTGCCGGCCAACCATCGCCTGGACGATTTTCTCGCGGGTGAGATTGCGCGCATCGTCGGTGACGATCAGCGCGCCGTCGCGCAGCACGCTGATGCGGTCGGCGATCGACAGCGCTTCTTCCAGCGCGTGTGAAATGAAGATGATGGAAGCGCCCTCGCCTTTCAGCCGCTCGACCAGGGCGAAGAAGTGCTGCTTTTCCTCCGGCGTCAGCGTCGCCGTCGGCTCGTCGAAGATGAAGATGCGGGCCTTGTGGTGAACCGCGCGGGCGATCTCGACCATCTGCTTCTTGGCGGCGCCGAGCGTTGACACCAGCGCGGTCGGCTCGACATGGAAGTTCAGCCGCTGCAGATGCTGCTGCGCCTTGATGTTGATGCCGCGCAACCGGTTGAAGAAGCTCTCTTCGCCGAGGAAGATGTTCTGGGCGACATTCATCGACGGGATGAGATTGGTTTCCTGGAACACCATGGCGATGCCGTGCTTCATGGCATCGGCGGGCGAGGAAAAGCCAACCGGTTTGCCGTCAATCAGCATCTCGCCCGACGTCAGCGGATAGAGGCCGGCCAGCACCTTGGTCAACGTCGACTTCCCCGCACCGTTCTCGCCGAGCAGCGCATGGACCTCGCCTTGCCGCAGCGTGAAATCGACGTCGCGCACCGCCGCGTTGCCGGCGAACGCCTTGGTGGCCTTGCGGAACCGGACGATCTCGGTCGCGTGGGGATCAGCCATGCCGGGCTCCACCGGATGTCGTGCCGGGCAGGCGCAGCAG
>NZ_RZRK01000519.1:0-4379 GCF_003997835.1 Mesorhizobium sp. M7A.F.Ca.CA.004.12.1.1 | reverse complement strand
GCATCACCAGGTTGTTGCCGGTCGGTGCGGAGGTTGGGATCGGCGAGCCGCTGGCGCTGATCCATGCCCGCTCATCGGCCGATGCCGAGGCCGCCGCGGCTACCGTGCTTTCGGCCTATACGGTCGGCGCCTCGAAGCCGCCCGCCGACAAGTCGGTCATCCGGCGGATTCTGCCGCGCGGCTGAAGCAATTCCAGGAAAAGTGGTGGACCGGTTTTCCCGGGAAAGCGCATAGCGCTTTCCCTTGGAAATTGCGGAAAACGAATAGCCTTACTGGACGAGCAGCAGCGTGCCGTTCTCGACCTGGTATTTGTCGAGCCGGTTGAGAAAGCTCATGCCGATCAGATTGGTGCGCAGCGCCCTGTCGTCGAGCACGATGGTCTGGACGTCATTGACCGTGATGTTGCCGATCTGCAGGCGGTCGATCATGGCCACGGCCGCCTTGATGGTGCCGTTGGCCGTGTTGACCTCGTGGCTGAAGTCCGAAGCATTCAGCGACAAGCCGATTCGGCGTGCCGTCGACATGTTGATGGCGACCAGCGTGGCGCCGGTGTCGATCATGCCGTCGACCTGGCGCCCGTTGAACTTGAAAGCCGATGAGAAATGTCCGCGCTCGTCTGCCGCGACGACCACCTTGCGGCCCATCGGCAGCGGTGCCGCGGGCTTGTTGGGCACCGATGCCAGATTGACGTCTGGTTGGGCTTCGACCGCTTGTTTGCCCGGCACCGCCGACCTCAGCAGGTTTTCGACGAGTTGCGGATTGGACTGGTACACAATCGGTATCGATGCCGATGAACCGGCGAAAACGGCGAGGATCAGAAGTTTGCGCAGCATGGATCGGCCTCGCCGCATGACCCCGGAAATCGGGATCGATTTCCGAAAGGCTCACGCGCAAATCAAAATGCTACAGCGTCCTTTGCGCGTCCGAAATGGACGCGCGGCGCCGTAGTGACAGCCGATCGTTAGACCCGGATGGTGTTTGCCGCTTTAACGCGCGCCAAAACCGCGCCTTTGCGTAAACGTTTGGTAAATCGCACCAGGTGACTTTGCCTGGTATTACTTGGTCCCGTACATGCGGTCGCCGGCGTCGCCGAGGCCGGGCATGATGTAGCCCTTCTCGTTGAGCTGGCGGTCGATCGAAGCGGTGAAGACGGGAACGTCCGGATGCGCCTTGAGAAAGCGTTCGATGCCTTCGGGCGCCGCCAGCAGGCAAAGGAAACGGATGTTGGTGGCGCCGCGCTCTTTCAGCTTGTCGATCGCCGCGATCGCCGAATTGGCGGTGGCCAGCATCGGATCGACGACGATCACCAGCCGGTCGGCGAGATCGCTCGGCGCCTTGAAGAAATATTCGACCGCTTCCAGCGTTTCGTGATCGCGGTAGAGACCGACATGGGCGACGCGGGCCGCCGGAACCAGGTCGAGCAGGCCTTCCAGCAAGCCGTTGCCGGCGCGCAGCACGGAGGCAAAGACCAGCTTCTTGCCCTCAAGCGTCGGCGCTTCCATGGTTTCCATCGGCGTCTCGATGGTCGTCGTCGTCAGTTCGAGGTTGCGGGTGACCTCGTATCCGAGCAGCAGCGAGATTTCGCGCAGCAGCCGGCGAAAGCCGGCCGTCGAGGTTTCCTTCTTGCGCATGATGGTCAGCTTGTGCTGGACAAGCGGGTGGTCGACGACGGTGACGCCCTGCATGGTGTTCTCCTGATGCCTGCGCCCGAAAATGCGCGCATGGCCCTTTCGGACGCGCCGCGCTTCAAGCTGCCTGAGCGAACCCTAGCGGCAATGCGCCGGTCAAGGAACCGCTTGGCCCGCACCGACCACAGCTTTGTCGGCGGAAATCAGCGTGCCGCGCTGTTCAACCGGGCAAGAAGCGCGGTCTTCGTCTTTCTATCGACGAAAGCGGCTTCGATGGCGGTGCGGGTGACGGCGGCCAGCGCCTTTTCGTTCATCGAGAAATGCTCGGCGGCAATGTCGTATTCCCGCTTCAGCGAGGTCCAGAAATAGGGCGGATCGTCGGAATTGAGCGTCACCTTGCAGCCGGCCGCCTGCAGGGCCGGAAATGGATGATCGGCGAAACTGTCGAACACCTTGAGCGCGATGTTGGAACCGGGGCAGCATTCCAGCACGACGCCCTCGTCGGCGATGCGCCGGACGAGGTCCGGGTTCTCGATGGCGCGCACGCCATGGCCGATGCGGGACGGACGGATATGATCGAGCGCCGCCTGGACGGTCTCCCAGCCCGTCAATTCGCCGGCGTGGATGGTGATGCCGAGCCCGGCCTCGCGGGCGATCTCGAAAGCCCTGACATAGTCCTCCATATCGCCGATGCGCTCATCGCCGGCGACACCGAAACCGGTGACCAGCGGATGCCCGCAGCGCGCCGCAAAGCGCGCCGCCTGCTCGATCGACTCGACGCCGACATGGCGCACGCCGGTGACGATCATGCGGCCCTCGATGCCGGTCTTGGCCTTGGCGCGGGCCATGCCTTCGCCGAGCGCATCGGTATAGGCCTTGGGCGACAGGCCGGCCTTTTTCGCGTGGTCCGGCGAGGTGAACACCTCGGAATAGATGGCGCCGTCGCGAGCGAGACTGGTCAGATAATGGTCGGCCAGCCGCGCATAGTCCTCCTCGGTCCGGAACAGATCGGCGGAAAAATCATAAGCCGCCAGGAAGGAGGTGAAGTCATGCCAGACGAAGGAACCGTTCTGGATATAGGGCGAGGTGTCCTTGCCGTATTTCTGCGCCTGGCGGATGACGAGTTCGGGCGCCGCTGCCCCTTCGATGTGGCAGTGCAGTTCCGCTTTCAAAGGCATTCAACCATCCCGTCGGTCCGTCCAGGTCTCGAAAACCCGCCACCTGGAAGCGCGGCTGAACACCGCGCCTTAAACAATAGCGCCCGCACCATCGATCGGCTATGGTCCCGCCGGTTTTATGACGGATCAAAAAAATGTCAGTTGAGAGAACCACGGCCGCGGGCGGCATGGAAACCTCCTATGGTTTCAAGCGTGTAGGGGCTGGCGACAAGCAGTCCCTGGTCAACGATGTTTTCCACAAGGTCGCCAACCGCTACGACCTGATGAACGATCTGATGTCGGCCGGCCTGCACCGGCTGTGGAAGGACGCCATGGTCACCTGGCTCAATCCTCCCAAAAGGATCGGCTGGCGCGTGCTGGACGTTGCCGGCGGCACCGGCGACATCGCCTTCCGCATCGTCGATGCCAGCCACGGCAATGCCCATGCCACCGTGCTCGACATCAATGGCTCGATGCTGGCTGTCGGCCGCGACCGGGCCGAAAAGAAGGGCCTGTCCGGCAACACCGATTTCGTCGAGGCCAATGCCGAGGAACTGCCCTTTGCCGATGCCACATTCGACGCTTACACCATCGCTTTCGGCATCCGCAACGTGCCGCGCATCGAGGTGGCCTTGGGCGAAGCGTTTCGCGTGCTGAAGCCCGGCGGGCGCTTCCTGTGCCTAGAGTTTTCCGAGGTCGAGATGCCGCTTCTCGACAAGGCCTACGAAGCCTGGTCGTTCAACGCCATTCCAAAGATCGGCAAGATGGTCACTGGCGACGGCGAACCCTATTCCTATCTGGTCGAATCGATCGCCAGGTTTCCCAATCAACAGAATTTCGCGACGATGATTTCCCGCGCCGGCTTCGACCGCGTTTCCTTCCGCAACTACTCCGGCGGTATTGCAGCACTTCATTCGGGCTGGAAGCTTTGAGGCCGGGCCGCATTTCTCACAACCGACGCGTGCTATGCCGGTTCAAAGAGCCGGCAGGATTGGCGCTGCCATGAGCAATGTCAGTGCAGGATTCCGGCTCGTAAGGGCCGGCTGGGTGCTGGTCCGCGAGGGTGTCGTCGCCGCTCTGCCGGGTGAGGAACTGTCCGGCCTGCCGAAGTTCGGATGGCGGATGGCGCGGCTGTTCACCCGCCGCCGCGCGCTGGCCTATGAGCGCAGCGACCGGCTGGCCAAGGCGGTCGTCCGGCTCGGTCCATCTTATGTAAAGCTCGGCCAGTTCCTGGCGACACGGCCCGACGTCGTCGGCAACGACATGGCGCTCGATCTCGCCACGTTGCAGGACAAGATGCACACCTTCCCCCGGGCCGAGGCCATCGCGGCGATCGAGGCTTCGCTCGGGCGCAAGATCGGCGATCTCTATACGCAATTCGGCGACCCGGTCGCCGCCGCCTCCATCGCCCAGGTCCATGCCGCCGACGCTGTCCATGACGGCATTGCCACCAAGGTGGCGGTCAAGGTGATCCGTCCCGGCGTGCGCCGCCGTTTCTTCCAGGATCTCGAAAGCTATTTCCTCGCCGCTCGCCTGCAGGAGAAATACATCCCCTCGTCCCGCCGGCTGCGGCCGGTCGAGGTCACCCAGACGC
>NZ_RZRK01000518.1:0-4379 GCF_003997835.1 Mesorhizobium sp. M7A.F.Ca.CA.004.12.1.1 | reverse complement strand
CGCCGGTACTGGTCGGGGCGGCGATAGAGCGCGAAGTTGAAATTCACTTTCCGGCAGGTCTCGATCAGGTCGAGATCGGCGCGGTGGACGATGACCTCGTCGTCGAGCGACATCGCCTGCGCGGCGATCTCGCCGGTCGGCGCGATGATGCAGGACCCGCCGATCAGTGCCTGGCCGTCTTCCAGCCCCGCCTTGGCGGCCGCAGCGACCCACAGCGTGTTCTGGTAGGCGCCGGCCTGCATCGGCAGATGGTTGTGGAACATTCGCAGATGCGCCAGCGCCGGCGCCTCGTCGAGCAGCAGTGGCGTGTTGTAGCCGAGCAAGGCCACCTCGGCGCCATTGAGGCAAAGCATGCGGTAGGTTTCCGGCCAGCGGCGATCGTTGCAGATCGCCATGCCGACACGCACGCCGCGATAGTCGAAGACCGGAAAGCCGAGATTGCCCGGTTCGAAATAGCGACGTTCGAGATGCGTGGTGATGCCTTCCTCCGGCTCGCTCGACCCCGGCACATGCATCTTGCGGTAGCGGCCGATGAACCGCCCGTCCGGGCCGACAAGGTCCATGGTGTTGAAACAGCGCGTGCGGCCGTCTTCCCTTGCGATCTCGCAATAGCCGAGCGCGAAGCCGATCTTGAGGCGGGCGGCGGCATCATAGAGGCATCGCGTTTCGGGCCCCGGCATTGCCCTTTCGAAGAAGGCGTCGATCTCCGCCTGATCGTCGATGCGCCAGCGCGGGAAGAAAGTGGTCAGCGCCATCTCGGGAAACACGGCAATCTCCGCCCCGGCGGAAGCTGCCTGTTCCAGCAAGTGGATGAGGCGATCGACCGTCTCGCTCCGCGTCGCACTGCGCTGGATTGGCCCGGTCTGGGCGACCGCGATAGTCAGGCATCGAGCCACGGCATCATCTCCTCGACTGGTTTTCCCGAGCGGGCCGGATCGGCGGCGCTGCGCTCTACGAACTGTCCGAACCCCGGCTGCACCTGGAGTTCGCCGTCGGCGACAACCGGCACGCCGCGCACCAGCACAGTGGTCGGCTTGCCCGTCACGCTCCTGCCCTCATAGGGCGTGAAGTCGACACGCGAATGCAGCGCCCGGTGCCCGAGCGTCCAGGTCACTGTCGGATCCCACAGCGCCAGATCGGCATCGAGGCCGACCGCTATGCGCCCCTTGGCATGGGCCAGGCCATAGATCGCGGCGGCGTTGCGCGAGGTGAGATCGAGATAGCGCTCGAGCGTCAGGCGGCCGCTCAGCAGTCCCTCCGAGAAGAGCAGCGGCAGACGAGTCTCGATGCCGGGAATGCCGCTCAGCGTGGTGGTGAAGTCGGGTGTCTGCGACCGAGCGATCTTGTCGGCGAAGAAATAGGGCGAATGGTCCGACGACCACAGGTCGATGCCGCCATCGATCAGCGCCTGCCACAGATGCCGATGGCTGCGCGGCGAGCGCGGCGGCGGCGAAAACACAAAGCGCGCCGCATCCATGGCCGGCCGGTCGAGGTCGGCGGCGCCGATGAACAGATATTGCGGGCAGGTCTCGGCTATCGCATCCACCCCTCGCCCGCGCGCCCGCGCCACCTCCTCGGCCGACTGCCAGGAGGAGACGTGGACGATGGTCATGCGCGCGCCGGTCATTTCGGCGAAGGCCAACGCACGATGCGTTGCCTCCCGCTCCATTGTCTCGCTGTGGGCAACGACATGGTAGCGGATATCGGTGCGGCCGAGATCGATCAGGCGCTGCCGCGTGCGCCTTATGGCGGCATCGTTCTCGGCATGGACCATGACGATCCAGCCAAGCCTATGGGCAGCATCGAGCACCCTGAAGAACAGATCGTCATCGACGGCAAAGCCCTGATAGGTCATGAACAGCTTGACCGACGCGATACCGCGGCCGGCGAGCAGCGAAAGCTGTTGCTCGACATCCGGGCCGGTGCCCATGGTCACCACCGCGTGCAGCCCGTAATCGATCACCGCGCGCCCTGTGGCACGGTCGAGCGCTCGATCGATGGCGGCGACGGTGCTCATCTCCGGACCCGGCATGCCGAACGGGACGATGCATGTCGTGCCACCGAAGGCAGCCGAGATGGTGCCGGATTCGAAATCATCCGCATTGCCGGCCCCGCCCCAGACCGGCTGGTCGAGATGGCAATGGGCATCGATGCCGCCCGGCATGACCCAACGACCGCCGGCGCCGATCAAGGATTTGCCGGCCAGGCCCGTCCCGGTGGCGGCGATGCGGCCGTCGTCGATGGCGATATCGCATTCGGCCCAACCGTCGTCGAGGGCAACGCGTCCGCCTTTGATCACCAGCTCATGCATTCGGTTTGCCCACCCCAATCGGCGTCAGCCGACCGCCGCCGTCACCATGATCTCGACGCGATACTGGTCGCCGGCAAGCCGCGCCTCCACCGTCGCGCGCACCGGCATGGCGCTGCGGTCGATCCAGGCATCCCAAGCCATATTCATCATGTCGAAGTCGGCGATGTCACGCAGCCAGATCTGAGCGCTCAGGAGTTTCGACTTGTCGCTGCCGGCCTTGGCCAGAAGCGCATCGATCTTGGCGAATATCTGCTTGCTCTGCGCGGTGGTGTCGCTTGAAAGGTCGTCCGCCGTCAGGCCGGAAACATAAACGGTGCCGTTATGGCGCAACACCCGGCAAAAGCGTTGGCCGTTCTCAAGACGTTCGATCGTCATCTCGGGGTCCCCTCTCGATCTTTGACAGGCGACCTATCGTAGGGAGCGCACTAAAGGACTGTAAAGCCTTTCGCAGGGCGCAACGCCGTTTTCCGCCGCCGGGATGGCCAAAAAAAATGACGCCATAGCCGTGTCAATCTTCGCTTGCAGCAGGCATGACTGGGTGTAGCTTCTGTTTGGGAGAGCAGCCGCCGGCCAGCGTGACTGCCAAGGGGAGCCGTCGCAATGCACAAGAATCCGGCGCCGCTTGTCGATCCTGCTTGCGATCTCCGGCGTCCGTCCTAGTCGGCCAGGCGCGGCATTCATGGGATCGATCGGTCAATCCGCGATGCGCTTTTGGCAGAACGCCGAGCGCTCCCGCGCAACGCTGCCGATGATGGCAGGCGTCTGTTTCGCCTGTATCGGCAGCGCCATGCTGACGACAGCGGTGTCGTTCCACCTCGGCAAAGCCGGCGTCGATCCCGGAACCGTGCAGATCGTGCTGACCGCCTATCCGGCCGGTTTCCTGATCGGATGCCTAGTGACGCGTCCATTGGTCACCCGCTACGGCCATGAGCGGACATTCCTGCTGGTCCTGGCAACTGCGCTGCTGTCGGCCCTGGGCTTCGTCGTTACCGACTTCATGCCGGCATGGTTCTGCTTGCGGCTGCTCGGCGGCATGTCGATGGCCTCGATGTTCGTCGTCTGCGAGAGTTGGATCAATCTCTATGCCGAACAGCACAATCGCGGCTCGCTATTCGCGCTCTACATGCTGACGACGGCGATTGCCGTGCTGCTTGGCCAGGTCCTGGTGGCGATGGTCGGTCCGCAATCTCCGCATCTGTTTCTGGTCGCGATGGCGACGGTGCTTGTGGCCTTTGCGCCCAACTTCGCCGGGGTGCGCTGGCCGGCGCTGCCTTCGGTGCCGAGTGATCCGGCGCCCGCGTCCGGAGCCAAGGCAGACAGGCGGCTGGGACCGCTGGCGCTCTTCAGGCTGGCGCCGGTGACGGTCGTGGCGATTTTCCAGGGCGGCATCACCAACATGAACGTCTTCGTGCTGACGCCTCTTTACGGAACGCAGATCGGCCTGTCGGCGGCGGCCACGGTCTGGCTGGTGACCACGATAAGCATTGCCGGAATGGTGGCGCAGACCCCGGTCGGCTGGCTTTCTGACCGTTTCGACCGCCGCCTGATACTGCTGGTGCAAGGGCTGGTATCGGTGACGGCCTGCGCCTTGATCGCTTGGGTCGGCACCCTGTCGGTGCCTCTGCTCTTCGTGCTGTTCTTCATCTATGGCGCCACGGCGCTGACGATCTATCCGGTGGCGATGGCCTTCGGCGCATCGCAGCTTCATAGCCGGCACATGGTCGCCGCCTCCGGCACGCTGCTCCTGCTCTACTCGATCGGCAATGTGGCAACGCCGGGCGTCGCCGCGGGGTTGATGGCGCATCTTGGACCTCCCGCCATGTTCCTGCTGCTCGGCGGCGGCGCTGCCCTGGTCACGTTGGCCGCCTGCTACAATCTTCTGCGCCGGCCGGTCACGGCGCCGGTCATGCAACGTATCGAGGAACGGGTTTGAGGAGGCCGCGATGAACCGTCTCGAAGGCAGCGCTGTCCTGATAGCAGGCGCCGCAAGCGGCATTGGCGCGGCCATTGCCCGGCGCTGCGTCGCGGAAGGCGCCGGCGTGATCTGCGCCGATTATGAGCTGGAGGC
>NZ_RZRK01000517.1:0-4391 GCF_003997835.1 Mesorhizobium sp. M7A.F.Ca.CA.004.12.1.1 | reverse complement strand
TCGCTGGACGATGTCGTGCCTTCCTATGGCGTCAGTTCGCGCAAGATCGTCAAGACGCTGCAGGCCGCCGTATCCGCCGATCCGGGGCTGCCCAGATTGTTGCAATGGACATGCAGGGGATGCGGCAGGCCAAGACTGTCGACGGCGGCCTGCAGCGTCTTGACGATCTTGCGCGAACTGACGCCATAGGAAGGCACGACATCGTCCAGCGAGAAGGTGCGGACGTTCTCCTTGAAGGCGGCCGCCGCACCGGCGTTGATCACCTTGACCCCAAGCGCTCGCGTCGAAGCGACCGTCCAGGCGACATAGTCCTCGATCCTCGTCGAGGGGGCGTCGTCGCGGATCATCGACAACAGGAAATCGTCATTGCCGAGAATGGCGAGGGTTGCCTTGTCGATGATCGGGATGTCAGCCAGTTCGAGATGCGTGTGAAGCGCCGCTCCCGGCGACATCGCCGGCTCGACCACCGTCGTAAAGCCCATCTTGGCGTAGAGGCAGCCGGTCTGGAACGTCGACCAGCCGGCATTGGAGAGCGGCGTCATTGCCGGCCGCGCCTGATGGGCGGCATGCTGTTCGGGCAAGAGCAGCCGCGCGGTGTTCACATTGCCGCCGCCAATGTGGGAGTGGATGTCGATGGCGCCAGCCATCACGATGCAGCCGCTGGCTTCGATGATCCGGTCGGCCGCCCCTCCCGCCGGCGCCGAAACGATCTTGTCGTCCTTGACCCAAAGGTCGCCCTTGCCGAGACGGCCGTTGACGGGATCGATGATGTCGCCGCCGGCGATTTTCGTCAGCATGGCAGTGGCTCGGCGAAAGCGTGGCTAGCGATCAGGCGGATGATCATCGCGGCGGAGGGCAATTGCGAGGCCGCTTGCGCATCGATCGACCTGAGCGAGCCCGTGCGGCTGGAGTAGACAACCGCATCGTGATCGACCCCAGCTTCGCCGATGGCGATGGTGACTGCGGCGCCGGCAACCGGCTCTTGCGTTTTCGTCAACGCAATCAACGCCATGCGTCGCTTTTTTTCCTTCGGCTGGGCAGTTATGGCGGAGATCCGCAGGTGCAGGTCGGCTTCGCCGGCAGCGATCATGCGAGCCACATCGCAGCGCCAGGGATCGAATTCCGGGAAACCGCGCGCAAAGCCGGTGCGCAGCGGAAAACCTGTCATCCAGGCCGAGGCGAGCGTGCTTCCCCAGCCGCTTTCGTTCGCCGGCAGATGAAGGCCGGATGCGCGCGATTTGTGATTGAGATCGGCGATCAGTCCTTGCAGCATCTCCAATGCCAGGCCTTCGGCGGCGTGGCCTGAAAACAGGAACACGGGAAAATGCGCGGCCGCCAACGCTTTGGCGAAATCATTGAAATTCGACACCGGTTGCGATGTACGCCGCCCTTTGTGCTGTGTCCTCAGCGCCGCCAGCGTGGCGGCGAGGCTAGCTTGGCCACAGGAAAGTCGCGTTGCCTCGCGCCCGCCGTTCAGCGGCGGCACAGACATCCCGTTCGGGCCTACCACGAAGAACGCGCGCTGGTTCACGGTCGAGAGGTCGGGAACCGTCCCGGCGAGTTCGCCAACAAGACCATGATGGATCCGCGGGAGCTCGCCCACGATCACCACGACATCGGCACGCCGGCGCGTCTCTCCGGGGGCGACGGTCATTGCCCCCTTGTCCGTAAAAAGCGCAGTCTCCCGGGCAAGTGCCGCGCCATCGGCATGGTCGTATGCCGCGCCAGCCCTCTCAGCCAGCGCGATCGCCGCCCTCGTGCCGTCTATATCCGTATCAAAGCTGAAAACCGGGCACCGACTTGACGACAGTAGCGACGCGGCATGCGCAGCCGCGCGCTCAATCAGCGCTTCCCGGTTGCCGATCCAAGCAACCGCCATTCGCTAAACTACTTTCTGGTGCCGCCACGATCCTAGACGAAACTGGATTGGCCGTGAACCCCACCTTGCAGCGGATCAGCGAATGTTTTCATACGCTATCAACAAATTCCGACCCTGCTTAGTCATATTTGACGTAAGCGAAGCGTTGATCGGTCAGCGGAGTGCCCTCCAGCGCCCCGCCTTCCTTGGCCGGCTGCCACTGGACAACATCCTCGATCTTTTTCGCCAACTCGAAATCCTTGTCGGTAATGCCTTTCGCCGCGTGGTTCATCAGGCGCACCTCGACCCAGGCATAGGAGGCGGTGATATCGGGATGGTGCCACGCCGCCTCGGCGAGATGGCCAACCGTGTTGATGACCATCAGCGTCGATTTCCAGCTGTGGGTCTTGTATTTGCGCCGGATCCAGCCGTTTTCGTAGCGCCATTTTGGCAGCTCCTTCTCAAGCCGCTCGGCGATCTCGGCTTCCGAATAGACCTTTTCCTTGACTGTCTCGTTCATCTCGACCTCCGCGAATTGCTCGGTCTGTCTACACGCCGGAGCCAGCAAACACGTGGATGCATTCTCTTTGGCTTGCCCCATCGACGAAAACAGTTATCATGGTACCGGGCACCTAAACTTCCATGATGCATCCATGATGCACCCATCGGGGGGCAGATGTCGAATTCTGTTACCATACGAGTGCCCGCTCGCCTGCACCTTGGCTTCCTTGATCTCAATGGCGATGCCGGACGGCGGTTCGGCAGCGTCGGGCTTCCATTGAGCGAACCCGAAACCGTCGTCACCCTGTCGCGGTCCGGCGAAACCATCGTCGAAGGCTCCGAGAGCACCCGCGCCAGCGAGCATCTGTCGACGCTCTGCGCGCATCTCGGCATTCGCGCCCAGCACCATCTGGTGGTCGAGCAGTCGATCCCCAGTCATGCGGGTCTGGGGTCCGGCACGCAGATCGCCCTTGCCGTCGCCTCGGCGTTGCGCACTCTCCATAATTTGCCTCTGGATATCGCCGGCGACGCGGGCCTGCTCGAGCGGGGCGGCCGATCCGGCATCGGCATCGCAAGTTTCGAAGATGGCGGCGTCATAGTCGACGCCGGCAAGAACGACCGCGGCGGAACGCCTCCGGTCGTCGCGCGGCTGCCGTTTCCGGAAGAGTGGCGCGTCATCCTCATCCTCGACCATTCCGGGCATGGACTGCATGGCGCTGCCGAGGTCGCGGCGTTTCGTTCGCTGCCGCCGTTCCCAACGGCAGGCAGCGGGGAGATCTGCCGAAGGGTGCTGATGGGCATTATGCCGGCTTTGGTCGAGCGGGACCTTCCGGCATTCGGCGCCGCCGTCACCGCGATACAGATGCTGATCGGCAGCCATTTCGCCCCGGCGCAGGGCGGCGTGTTCACCTCGAAGCGGGTCGAGATGGCGGCCCACCGTCTCAATGAAGCAGGCGCCGTCGGCATCGGCCAGAGTTCCTGGGGGCCGACAGGCTTTGCCTTCGCGCCATCACATGACGCCGCACTCAAGTTCGTCGACGCGGTTCGGAAGACGACAATTGAGGACGGCCTTGAGATCAAGATCGTCAAGGGCAGGAACTCCGGCGCGAAGATCAGCTCAACCAGGCTGAATCTCGTCGGCAGCTGACGCTCCCGTTTCAGGCAGAAAGGCAAGAAATGGCCCGCAAACACATCCTGCACATGCTGACACCGTTGAAGCAGATGAGCCCCTTCGACGTGAACATGGCGCTCGACGCAGGCTTCGACGCCGTCGTCCCCTATGTCGATGTAAGCCTCGCCGAAGTGACAGGCCTGGTCCAGGACGCGATCTTTTCGCGCCCGCCGGATGCGGGTGTCGACACCGGCATCTTCATCGCCGGGAAGGATGCCTCGTTGGCGCTCGACATGTTCGACGCCGCGAAGAAGGCGATGGTGCCGCCTTTCCAGGTTTCGGTATTTGCCGATCCGGCCGGCTCGTTCACCACGGCCGCGGCGATGGTGGCCAAGGGCGAAAAGGCGCTCGAGAAGAAATTTCAGCGTGCGCTCAGGGATACGAGGGTGGCTGTTTTCGGCGCCACCGGCGTCGTCGGCTTCTGCACCGCCGTCATCGCGGCAGGGGAAGGTGCCCGGGTCACACTTGTCGGCCATGACGGCATCGAGAGGGTCAAACAGATCGCAGCCGAGATCGAAAGCAGATTCAACATCATCGTCGATGCCGCTGACGGATCGAGCGACGCACGCAAGACAAAGCTGGTCGAGGCGAACGAAATTATCCTGGCTTGCGCCAAAGCCGGCGTCCAGGTGGTCTCCAAAGCCCAGTTGAAAGGCAATGACCTGCTTATTGCGGCCGACGTCAATGCCGTCCCCCCGGCCGGCATCGAAGGATTGGCCGTCAATGCCAATGGTGATCCACTCGAAGCGGCAAAAGCTGTCGGCATTGGTCCGCTTGCCATCGGCAATGTCAAATATAAGGTCGAATTCGGTCTCTTCAAAAGAATGATCGAATCCGAAAAGACGATCACGCTCGATTTTC
>NZ_RZRK01000516.1:0-4406 GCF_003997835.1 Mesorhizobium sp. M7A.F.Ca.CA.004.12.1.1 | reverse complement strand
GGGTGGTTCCGGGGCGGCTGTATAGCGATTTCGCGAACGTGACGACGCTGAGCCCGAGCACAATTACCAGTGTCGGCGGCAGTCAGGCACATCTCAACATGCAGCCGTTCCTGACGCTGAGCTTCTGCATTGCCCTGCAGGGCATTTTCCCTTCGCCGAATTAAGGAGGCGCGATCATGGCACAGCCTTATGTTGGTGAGATACGCATGTTTGCCGGCAATTTCGCGCCGGCCGGCTGGATGTTCTGCGAGGGACAGCTTCTGCCGATCTCGGAGAACGAGACACTGTTCCAGCTGATTGGCACGACCTATGGCGGCGATGGCCAGAGCACCTTCGCGCTGCCCGACCTGCGAGGCCGTGTTCCGCTCCATCAGGGCAGCGGCTTCATCCTTGCGGAGACGGGAGGCATAGAGGAAGTCAATCTGACAATTTCCCAGATTCCGTCACACAGCCATCCGATGGTCGCGTCCCTGAGCATTGGTCAAGATACCAGTCCCAGCGGGAAGGTCGTTGCACAGATTGGCGGTGGCGCCTTGCCCTACATCCAGGACACGACCGATACCGACATGGCCCAGCAGGCTGTAACAGCCGTTGGCGGCAGCCAGCCGCACAACAATTTCCAGCCGTATCTTTGCATCAGCTTTATCATTTCACTTTTCGGCATCTTTCCGTCGCCGACCTGAGAGGGACATCATGGCTGACCCGTTCGTCGCCGAAATCCGAATCTTCCCCTTTTATTTCGCGCCCAGGGGCTGGGCGTGGTGCGACGGGCAGTTGCTGCCGCTGTCGCAGAACACGGCATTGTTCTCGTTGCTGGGCACGACCTATGGCGGCAATGGCAAAAGCAATTTTGCCTTGCCCGACCTTCAGGGCCGCTTGCCGATGCACCCGGGGCAAGGACCAGGGCTTTCGCTGCACGATCTCGGCGAGACCGACGGTACGGAAACGGTAAGCCTGCTCGAATCGGAGATTCCTAACCACACCCACGCAATGCGCGACCATGACATCGACCTGGGCGAACTCAATGCGCCGTCCTCGACGCGAAGCCTGGCCAAATCCACCAACGCAACAATCTATACCCCGGCGGCCAACCTGACGCAGATGAGCCCTCAAGCGCTCCCCCCTGCCGGCGGCGACCAGCCGCACAACAACATGCAGCCCTATCTCACCTGCTATTTCTGCATCGCGCTGCAGGGCGTCTTCCCGCCAAGAAGCTGAATTCCGAACCGAAAGGGCAGGACCGTACGATGGCCAAGAACGCAGAACCGAAGTCGAAGGTCCCCGCAGCGAAGACGCCGGCGCCGAAAGCGGCTTCCAGGGCCCGCCCGGCGCCGTCCAGCCCTCCACCCATTTTCCAGCACAAGCCGGCCGGCACGTCGTTTTTCGAACTGTCGCGGCTGATGGTGGTGGGGATCGATTCCGCCAAGGGGCAGTTGATCCAGAAGGCGCAGCTTTCGCCGAACGGGCCATGGCCCTCGGCCTGGTCGTTCATCGCGCCCGGCGCCTGGGTGATCATGACGGCGGGCCTCACCAAGGACGGCCGTGTCGCCGTGGTCGCGCAGCCATCGGGAACCACCAATCTGTCCTTCATCACCGAAGACGCCAACCAGATCGGCCCGGTCGAGAAATGGACCGCGCCGATGAGCATCGGCACGCCGCCCGGCGCCACCTCCTATCAGAAGCTTTCGATGGCGCGCGATGCCGATGGCCGCATCGAGGTCTTCGTCACCGACAATCAGGGCCGCATCTGGTGGATCTACCAGAATCCGGACCAGATCGTGCAGGTGCAGAAAACCATCACGCCGCCCGGCACGACGACACCGATCGTCGTCACCGTCGACGTGCTGACGCCGCCGGCCAAACCGTGGAGCGACTGGATCCAGATCCCCGGCGGCCTGGTGACGGTTTCGGCGATACGCCAGGGTGACGGCCGCATCGCGCTGTTCGGCATCAATTCGAACCTGCATCTCTATCGCTGCCAGCAGGCGAAGGCGCAGGCCTTGAAGGCCGCCGACTGGACGGGTTGGGTGCAGATCGACACGACCCAGACAGGTGGCTTCATCGAGATGGCGCCGGTCATCGGCCCGCTGGGCGCCACCAATTTGTTCGCCCTGACCCAGAACGGCCAGGTGCTGCACACGCGCCAGATGCCCGCCGGATCGGATACGTGGACGCAGTGGGCGACACCCGGCTACTCCAGGGCGCCCAACCAGGCGCTTGCCGCCGGCATCCAGGGCGACGGCGATATCGTGCTGGTCGCGGCCGACCAGCAGCACTTCCTCCAATTCAACGCGCAATGGGATGCCTATACCCAGAACTGGTCGGGATGGCGCGATTTCGGCGCATCCCTTCGCTCGACGCGCCTGACGCTCAACTACAATGCCGACGGCCGGCTCGCTTTGTTCAGCCTGGCGCTCATGCCGGACGGCACCAACGGGCTGTGGACGATCAACCAGATGGGCGTCGACAGTTCCGAATGGGAGTATAACTGGACGTCGCTGACCGACAATAATCTCAAGCAGATCGTCGTCGTGCGCGACCTGACGCCGCCGGTCTGACGGTTGATTTCCGGCAGCGTGGCGGAAGGCAAGCAGGCCCGTCCGGTCTGGCCCCGGTCTGACACGGCCGGGCTCCGCTTTCGTGCGGCAGTGGAGGCGGACTTGCCGTTCCTGTCGCGGCTCTATGCCTCGACCCGCTTCGAAGAACTCGCGGTGACGTCGTGGAGCGAGGCGCAGAAGGCCGAATTCCTCGGCATGCAGTTCCAGGCCCAGCACGCGCATTACCGAAAACACTATCCCGAGGCCGATTGGCTGGTGGTGGAACGCGATAGCGACGACATCGGCCGCCTCTATATCGAGCGCTGGCCAACCCAGCACCGCATCATCGACATCGCCTTCCTGCCGCATCATCGCCGCAAGGGTTACGGCACCGCGCTGCTCTGCGACCTCATCGACGAGGCATGGTTAGCCGGCAAATCAGCGTCGATCCATGTCGAGAAGCACAATCCGGCGAGACGGCTTTATGTCGCGCTCGGCTTCGCGGTCGTCGAGGACAAGGGCGTTTATGACCTGATGGCGTGTGCGCCGCCGGGGGGCGACGATCTATGATCGTCGGAACCGATTTGTTGGCAGATGCGATCATTGTCTATGGTCATCGTTTGCGCTGCCCCTCACCTGCCTGCCGGCATCCTCTCCCCGTATAGTGACGGGGAGAGGGACGCTTTCATCGCGGATTTCGCCAATCTCCAGCGTTGCAAGAAAGGCGCCGGCGTCGCAGCCAGCCACTCTCGCCCCGTTTACGGGGAGAGATGTCCGGCAGGACAGTGAGGGGCGGCGCCGGCGGCAAGGATTGTCGCATCAGGCCCTGTCACGATGCGATAGGCCTGCGTGCAGCCCAAAACAGGGTCCTAATTGAACACCGCCTCGTACAGCCGCCCCGTCGCATCGGCGGCGACCGGCACGATGAAGATCTCGTGGCTGCCGCTTTCCCCCGTGAAAAGATAGGTCGCCTGCGGCAGTGCGATGTCGCGCGGGCCTTTGAACAGCAGCGAGAAGCCGCCGCCCGGGCGCGGGCTGGCGGCGATGGGCTTGACCGCGCTGAGTTCGAGCGGGATCTGCCGGCCGCCGGCTTCGATGGTGAAGGTTTGTCCCTGCTCGAAATCCGACACCGACGCCATTCCGTTTCCCTCAATCTGTCCGCCGGAGCGGTTCAGCGTTCGGATCGCTGATCCGATCCGGCTTTTGTTTCTTCGCAATCGCCAGGGGAAAACCGCTCCACACTTTTCCTGGATTTGCTCCAGCGGAGGCACTGTCGCCGCTTCGCCGCAAGCTGTCCAGAGGCGGGCAGGCTGGCGGTCGTGTTCCCAAGGCAATCGGCCGCCGCAATCCCAAAATACAGCACCGCCTGTCCTTTTATGCGCGCAAGAGACGCTGTAGTACTTTGTTCCTGCGCGGGATTCCTTTCGACCCAAGATCAGCGCAAACAAGCATAGATCCCGGCTTCGGGACCATTGGCAGCCTGATGGGCGTGCGGGAGACGGATGATGGCTGATGCAAAGACGGAAGTGACGGGCGACGCGATGCCGCTGTTCTATTCGAGGCCCGAGGCGCTCAACCCGGCGCGGCACGGCTCGCTGGGCCTGACCGCGCGCAGCGATTTCGGCTTCGCCCGCTCGGCGCACGCCATTCCGGTGGTGGCGTCGGAAATGCCGGCGGCGATGCGCTCCTACCCAATCGTCTTCATCGGCCCGGGCAAGGCGCCGGTGATCATCACCGGCGTGCGTCAGAACGAGAACCTGTTCGTCGGTGCCGAAGGCAAATGGACCGCGCCGCACTACATCCCCGCCTATGTCCGCCGCTATCCCTTCATTCTTGCCGAAGACCCGACATCGGCCGGCCGGCTGACGC
>NZ_RZRK01000515.1:0-4422 GCF_003997835.1 Mesorhizobium sp. M7A.F.Ca.CA.004.12.1.1 | reverse complement strand
TTGTACTGCTGCTCGTATTCCTTGGCCAAAGCCTCGGTGTCGGAGACCAGCTTGATCTTGGCATCCGGGATCAGCATGTCGTCCTTGCCGAACGAAATGCCGGCACGGCAGGCATGGCTGAATCCGAGCGCCATGATGCGATCGCAGAAAATGACCGTCTCCTTCTGACCGCAATGGCGGTAGACGGTGTCGATCATCTTGGAGATGTTCTTCTTGGTCATCTCCTGGTTGGCGGTCTCGTAAGGCACGTTGACGTTCTTCGGCAGAAGCTCGCCGATGATCATGCGGCCAGGCGTCGTGTCATGGATCTTCGACACGACCTTGCCTTCGGCGTCGACCGTACGGAAACGACCCTTGATCTTGGAGTGCAGCGTCACCGCCTTGGTCTCGAGCGCGTGCTGGAGTTCGCCCATGTCGGCAAACACCATGCCCTCGCCCGGCTCGTTCTGGTTGACGATCGAGAGATAATAGAGACCCAGAACCATGTCCTGCGACGGCACGATGATCGGCGCGCCGGAAGCCGGGTGCAGGATGTTGTTGGTCGACATCATCAGCACGCGGGCTTCAAGCTGCGCTTCCAGCGACAGCGGCACGTGAACGGCCATCTGGTCGCCGTCGAAGTCGGCGTTGAAGGCCGTGCAGACCAGCGGGTGCAGCTGGATCGCCTTGCCTTCGATCAGGATCGGCTCGAACGCCTGGATGCCGAGACGGTGCAGCGTCGGCGCACGGTTCAGCAGCACCGGATGCTCGCGGATGACCTCGTCGAGGATATCCCAGACTTCCGGACGCTCCTTTTCGACCAGCTTCTTCGCCTGCTTGACGGTCGAGGAGTAACCCTTGGCGTCGAGACGGGCGTAGATGAAGGGCTTGAACAGTTCGAGCGCCATCTTCTTGGGCAGGCCGCACTGGTGCAGCTTGAGCTCCGGACCGGTCACGATGACCGAGCGGCCGGAATAGTCGACGCGCTTGCCGAGCAGGTTCTGACGGAACCGGCCCTGCTTGCCCTTGAGCATGTCGGACAGCGACTTCAGCGGGCGCTTGTTGGCGCCGGTGATGACGCGGCCGCGACGGCCGTTGTCGAACAGCGCATCGACGGCTTCCTGCAGCATGCGCTTTTCATTGCGCACGATGATGCCGGGAGCGCGCAGCTCGATCAGCCGCTTCAGACGGTTGTTGCGGTTGATGACGCGGCGATAGAGATCGTTCAGATCCGACGTGGCGAAGCGGCCGCCGTCCAGAGGAACCAGCGGACGCAGGTCCGGCGGGATCACCGGAACCACCTTCATGATCATCCATTCCGGACGGTTGCCGGATTCCATGAAGTTCTCGACGACCTTGAGCCGCTTCAGATACTTCTTCTGCTTCAGCTCGGAGGTGGTCGAAGCCAGTTCCGAACGCAGGTCGCCGGCGATCTTCTCCAGGTCCATGCCCGCCAGGAGGTCATGAATGGCCTCGGCGCCGATCATGGCGGTGAAACTATCCTCGCCATACTCGTCGACGGCGATCATGTACTCTTCCTCGCTGAGCAGCTGGTGCTCCTTCAGCGCGGTGAGGCCAGGTTCGGTGACGATGTAGTTCTCGAAGTAGAGGACGCGCTCGATGTCCTTCAGGGTCATGTCGAGCAGCGTGCCGATGCGCGACGGCAGCGACTTCAGGAACCAGATATGGGCGACCGGAGCCGCCAGCTCGATATGGCCCATGCGCTCGCGGCGAACGCGCGACAGCGTGACTTCGACGCCGCACTTCTCGCAGATGACGCCCTTGTACTTCATGCGCTTGTACTTGCCGCACAGGCACTCGTAGTCCTTGATCGGGCCAAAAATGCGCGCGCAGAACAGACCGTCACGCTCCGGCTTGAAGGTGCGGTAGTTGATGGTCTCCGGCTTCTTGATCTCGCCGAAAGACCAGGACAGAATCTTCTCAGGGCTGGCAAGCGATATCCGAATGGAATCGAACACCTGCGCAGGCGCCTGCGGATTGAAGAGATTCATGACCTCTTGGTTCATGCCGTTCTCCTTTTCGGGGTCCTCGAAAACCCCTTGCATCTAGCGCGGGCCAAACGCCCGCCGTCGTGTGTCGGCCACCGGCCGAAGAATTTGGTGCGTTCGGTCGCGATTTCCGCGACCGAACGTCTTGTTTACTCGGCCGCGCCCCTATTCGGCAGCATCGGGCAGCCGGACAGGGTTGTCGTCGAGCTTGGTGTTCTCCAGCTCGACATTGAGGCCGAGAGACCGCATTTCCTTGACGAGAACGTTGAAGCTCTCGGGGATGCCGGCCTCGAAGGTGTCGTCGCCACGCACGATCGCCTCGTAGACCTTGGTACGACCGGCGACGTCGTCGGACTTCACCGTCAGCATTTCCTGCAGCGTGTAGGCGGCGCCGTATGCTTCGAGCGCCCAGACCTCCATCTCGCCGAAGCGCTGGCCACCGAACTGCGCCTTGCCGCCCAGCGGCTGCTGGGTAACGAGCGAGTACGGACCGATCGAACGCGCGTGGATCTTGTCGTCCACGAGGTGGTGAAGCTTGAGCATGTAGATGTAGCCCATCGTCACCTTGCGATCGAACGGCTCGCCCGTGCGTCCGTCATAGAGCTGCGACTGACCGCTGGTATGCAGGCCCGCCTGCTCCAGCATGATGTTGATGTCAGCCTCATGCGCGCCGTCGAACACCGGGGTCGCGATCGAGACGCCGCGGCGCATCTGCTCGCTGAGGCGAACAATGCTCTCGTCGTCATAGTCACGAACCGGCTCGTTGCGGTCGTTGGCCGGGATGAAGCTCTCGAGCGTCTTGCGCAGCGGCTTGATGTCGCCGGCTGCCTTGTACGTGTCGATCAGCTCGCCGATCTTCTTGCCCATGCCCGCGCATGCCCAGCCCAGATGCGTTTCCAGGATCTGGCCGACATTCATGCGGCTCGGCACACCCAGCGGGTTGAGCACGATATCGGCATGCGTGCCGTCCTCGAGGAAAGGCATGTCTTCGACCGGAACGATCCGCGACACGACACCCTTGTTGCCGTGACGGCCGGCCATCTTGTCGCCGGGCTGCATCTTGCGCTTCACGGCCACGAAGACCTTGACCATCTTCATGACGCCCGGAGGCATTTCGTCGCCGCGCTGGACCTTCTCGACCTTGTCCATGAAACGCTGTTCGAGCGCCTTCTTGGAATCGTCGTACTGGCCACGGAGCGCCTCGAGTTCGCTCTGGAGCTTTTCGTTCTCCACGGCAAACTGCCACCACTGCGAACGCGGATACTCGTCGAGCGTATCCTTGGACAGCGTCGAGCCCTTCTTGAAGCCCTTCGGTCCGGCGATCGCTTCCTTGCCGACGAGCACGTCGGAAAGACGCGCGTAGACGTTACGGTCCAGAATGGCCTGTTCGTCGTCGCGGTCCTTGGCGAGGCGTTCGATCTCCTCGCGCTCGATCGCCATGGCGCGCTCGTCCTTCTCCACACCGTGGCGATTGAAGACGCGCACCTCGACGACCGTGCCGAAAGTGCCCGGAGGCATGCGCATCGAGGTGTCGCGCACATCGGATGCCTTTTCGCCGAAGATGGCGCGCAGAAGCTTCTCTTCCGGCGTCATCGGGCTTTCGCCCTTCGGCGTGATCTTGCCGACCAGGATGTCGCCCGGCTGAACTTCGGCACCGATATAGACGATGCCGGCTTCGTCGAGGTTCTTCAGCGCTTCTTCCGAGACGTTTGGAATATCGCGCGTGATTTCCTCCGGTCCGAGCTTGGTATCGCGCGCCATGACCTCGAACTCCTCGATGTGGATCGAGGTGAAGACGTCATCGGCGACGATGCGTTCGGACAGGAGGATCGAGTCCTCGTAGTTGTAGCCGTTCCACGGCATGAACGCGACCAGCACGTTGCGGCCGAGCGCCAGATCGCCGAGCTCGGTCGACGGACCGTCGGCGATGATGTCGCCCTTGTTGACCCGGTCACCCATGCGAACCAGCGGACGCTGGTTGATGCAGGTGTTCTGGTTCGAACGCTGGAACTTCATCAGCCGGTAGATATCGACGCCGGACTTGCCCGGATCGAGATCTTCGGTGGCGCGGATAACGATACGCGTCGCGTCCACCTGGTCGACGATGCCGCCGCGGCGGGCGCCGATGGCGGCGCCCGAGTCACGGGCGACGATCGGCTCCATGCCGGTGCCGACGAACGGCGCCTCGGCGCGCACCAGCGGCACGGCCTGACGCTGCATGTTCGAGCCCATCAGAGCGCGGTTGGCGTCGTCGTTTTCCAGGAACGGGATCAGGGCCGCGGCCACCGACACCATCTGCTTGGGCGACACGTCCATCAGATCGACGTTTTCGCGCGGCGCCATCATCACTTCGCCGGCGCTGCGGCAAATGACGAATTCGTCGACGAAACCACCGTTCTTGTCGAGCTCGGCGTTGGCCTGCGCGACATGGTGC
>NZ_RZRK01000514.1:0-4443 GCF_003997835.1 Mesorhizobium sp. M7A.F.Ca.CA.004.12.1.1 | reverse complement strand
ATGCCACCTCGTACCGGCAGATCACCAATGTGGCCGACGGCACCCAGGACCAGGACGCGGTGACGGTGCGCCAACTCGCCGGCGCCATAGCTGCCGTATCGGTCACCTCGACCAAGTATTTCCATGCCAATTCGGCGGCGGTCGACTCGCTGGCGGTCGGGGCAGAGTCGGTCGCGGTCGGTCCGACCACGGTCGTCAACGGCGACAACGGCATCGGCATCGGCAATGGCGCCATTGTCGACCAGACAGCACCCGGCGGCACAGCGATCGGCCAGGGCGCCCATGTGATGCTGGCCGATGGGCTGGCGCTCGGCACCAATTCGCTGGCGTCCGGCATCCAGTCGGTGGCGCTCGGCGCCGGCGCCCAGAGCACCTTCATCAACAGCGTGGCGCTCGGTGCGCAGTCCATCACCACGGTCGGCGCGCAGGCAGGCTACACGGCCTTTGCGCTCGCCGGTCCGCAAACGTCGGTCGGCGAGGTGTCGATCGGCTCTGCCGGTGCCGAACGCAAGCTCACCAATGTCGCGGCGGGCTCTGCCGACACCGACGGCGTCAACGTTTCGCAGTTGCGCGGCGTGACGCAAAACGTCAGCAACCTGTTCGGCGGCGGCACGACCGTCAATCCCGACGGCTCGATCACCGGCCCGACCTACAACATCCAGGGCAACAATTATTCCACCGTCTATGACGGCTTCACGGCCGTCGACAATGCGCTGACCAGCATCAGCAATGGCGGCGGCATCAAGTATTTCCACGCCAACTCGACGCTGGCCGACAGCATCGCCGGCGGCACCAACGCCGTTGCGATCGGACCGGAGAGCGTGGCGAGCGGCACCGACAGCCTGGCCGCGGGACATGGCTCGACGGCCGCTGGGCAAGGCGCCGTCGCGCTCGGCCAGGGCGCGCAGGCCAACAATGCCAACGATGTGGCGCTCGGTTCCGGTTCGGTGACGCAGACCGCCGTCGGGACCTCCAGCACCGTCATCAACGGCAAGACCTACACTTATGCCGGAACGACTCCAACCGGAACCGTCAGCGTCGGCGACGCCGGCGCCGAGCGGACGATCACCAATGTCGCTGCCGGCCGCGTGTCTTCCGACAGCACCGATGCGATCAACGGCTCGCAGCTCTACGCCACCAATACGGCGATCGAGGATCTGAAAGCCGGCGTCGGAAACCTTACCGAGAACGCGGTGACCTATGACGCCCCGGGCGGCGTCAAGTCGAACACCATCACGTTGCAGGGCGGCGACGTCAACGCGCCGGTCGTCATCTCCAATGTCGGCCCCGGCGTCAAAGGGACCGATGCGGTCA
Organism: Mesorhizobium sp. M7A.F.Ca.CA.004.12.1.1; assembly: GCF_003997835.1. NCBI lineage: Bacteria > Pseudomonadati > Pseudomonadota > Alphaproteobacteria > Hyphomicrobiales > Phyllobacteriaceae > Mesorhizobium > Mesorhizobium sp. M7A.F.Ca.CA.004.12.1.1. The sequence continues at coordinate 3,129 of NZ_RZRK01000514.1, read as the reverse complement.
ACGTCGACCAGATGAACCAGGGCCTGACCGCGGGCAAGAGCTATACGGACAACCGCGTAGCCTACGCTATCGATACGTCCAACGACTACACCGACAAGGTGGCGGTCACGACCTTGCAACAGGCCAACGACTATACCGACCAGAAGCTCAGCCAGCTCAATTCGGACATCAGCGGCATCCGCGACGAGGCGCGGCAGGCGGCCGCAATAGGCCTTGCGGCCGCCTCGCTGCGCTATGACGACCGGCCCGGAAAGCTGAGCGTGGCGGCGGGCGGTGGCTTGTGGCGGGACGCAGGCGCGTTCGCCTTCGGTGCGGGCTACACCAGCGAAGACGGCCGCATCCGGGGCAATCTGTCGGGCACGGCCGCGGGTGGGCATGTCGGTGTCGGCGCCGGCATCAGCTTCACCTTGAACTGAGGCAGGAATGAAAGGACTTGTTGCCCTGACCTGCCTGGCACTCTGCGGCGGCCTCGTGCCGGCCGCCGGGCAGGTTGCGTCGACCTACAGGATCAAACCTTCGGACGTGGTGGTGCCGCCCGAGGTGAAGCTCGGCGACTATCAGCGCACCATCCGCCCATTCGATAACTGGACACTGATCTGCGACGAGAACCTCAAGGCCCGCAAGAAGGTCTGCAACGTCTCGCAGATCATCGAGGACGCATCAGGCAAGATGGCCTTCAGCTGGTCGCTTGCCGCCACACAGGACGGCAAGCCTTACATGATCCTGCGCACCGCTGCGAATGCCAGGAGCGATGGACTGGTGTCGCTGAAGTTCGATGGACAGAAGCAGCCGATCGACGTGCACCTGAACGGCTGCAACGAAATGGTCTGTGTCGGCATGTTGCCGGTCGGCCCCGTCATGCGCCGACAGATCTCGCAGAATGCGACACCGGCGATCTCCTATTCGACAGTCGACGGCCAGACGATCACCGTGACTGCAACGCTCAAGGGGCTGTCAGAGGCCCTTTCACCACTCAAATAATCGGGGCATCACCATGAGCCAGCAGGACCAGTTCACGTCCGCGAAACGCACTCCGGCCGTCGAGGCGGATCGGCAGAGGCGGGCCGAGCCCCCAAGGCGGCGCTGGCCACGCGTGGCCGGATATTCATTGCTGGGATTGGTCGTGGCGGGACTTGGCTTCGCCGCCGGGAACTATGCCGCGATCGCCAATCTGGTCGGCGGCGCGACGGCCGCACCTGCAGAAACTGCGGCGGCCCCCGTGCTTCCGGACACGCCCTTCCTCGAGCATGTCAAGCAGGCCGGTGTGCAAGCCTGCTCGACCGTCTATCCGGCGCTCGGACAGATTCTGACGAACGGCACGAAATACAGCGTCAAATCCCTGTGGAACGATCAGGCGGCCGACAAGCACGCCATTCAGGCCTTTGTCGGCATGGACTATGCATCGGAACGCTATAGCGGACCGGCCGCCGGCATCGTCTTCGCATCGCCCACCGCCACGGGTTGCGAAGGGGCGATGGTGCGGGTGGCGCCATTCGCCAGCCCTTGCGCCGACATCGCATCCATCCTGCCGCAGGGCAGCAAGATTACCGACCATCTCGGGCAGGTCGAGGTCTACGAACTCGGCGGCAATGCCGGTGAAGCGCTTCTCCTGCCGACGGGCAAAAGCTGTGTGGTGATCTCCCTCGCTTCGGCGGCGAAGTAGGACGCGAAGCGATTGAGGTTAAGGAAAGGATGCCGACCATGAGCATGAGATTGCAGGCTTTGGCAGTTTTGGGCTTGACCTTGTTGTGGAGTGGACAAGTCGTCTCAGCCGACCTTGTGGCCCCCTCGGAGCCGCAACAGGAGGAAAAAGGCATATGGGCGGCCATCGCCTATTCGCAGGCCGATAGCAAATACGGCTTCTTCTGGGGCGCCGACAAGCGGCAGGAAGCGAAGGACATCGCACAGAAATATTGCGAGAACGCGGGCGGAAAAGCCTGCAACGTCGTCACCGTCTTCCGCAACCATCGCCATTGGAATGATGACGACGAGACCGGCTTTCCCTACAAGCATTGCGGTGCGCTCGCCGTGGCAGACAAGGTGGAGAACCGTTTCACGCCCTGGGGCGTGAACTCGGCAGAGACCCGTCGGGAAGCGGAGGATCTCGCCTTGCAGGCCTGCGAGGCAACGGGAGAGAAATGCAAGATCCGCGAGTGGGTCTGCACATGAAGTCTGGCCCGAAGGCCGTCTCCGCATGTGGGGCAATTCTATTCTCGTTGATGTCGCCGGCGTTCGCCCAGCAACAGGTGGCGGCTGTCCCGGATGGACCGTCATCGCTGCGCGAGGTCTATCAGGACTGGAGTGTGACCTGTTCGGTTCGCGAGAAGGCGAGAGTGTGCTCGCTCGCGCAAGACCAGGTCCAGCAGAACGGGCAGAGGCTTCTTGCCGTGGAGATCGCGGCACGCCCGGACGGCTCGACGACGGCTACCTTGCTGCTGCCCTTCGGCATCCTGCTCGATCCGGGCGTGACGCTGCAGATCGACGATCAGCCGCCACTGCCCCCGCAGCGATTCAGGACCTGCCTCCCGACGGGTTGCGTCTCCGTCTTTACCGTCGATCGGCCGACGCTTGCAAAGCTGAGGGGAGGCTCGGTGCTGAAGCTCAATGTCACGACGGACGCCGAGACCCCGCTGAGCTTCCCGGTGTCGCTTCGCGGCCTGACCGCGGCGCTCGACCGCATGGTGGCGTTGAGCGCAAATTAGAGGTACGCGCTGACCAGCTTTTGGCCGTGATGAGCGACATGACGCGCACGCCGGCCGCCGCGACAGAGTATTTTTTGGACCCGGCACCCAAGGGGCATGCCTGAAAAAGCGTTCAACCTCCGGTTGGATTATCGACAACCGCTATCCGAACCGGCCATGATTCTGGGCATATCGGCCCACTGGCTTGCGATTTTCTGTGCTTTCCCACTGAATGGGGCGTCCGGATACAACCGCAGCGAGCCGAAGTTATGTGCTATTTTTGCTACATCTCGCAGCCTTGTTGCCCAAAAGGGCTATTTAGCGCCCTCTAAATCAATAATCGCTCACACATTCCGTGAATTTGTGGATAATCCACCGACGGGCAGGCCTTGGCTTGGTTAGCGCTCTGAAAAAGGACGCTGGGGAAACGTTAGGGTGGGATTATGAA
>NZ_RZRK01000513.1:0-4475 GCF_003997835.1 Mesorhizobium sp. M7A.F.Ca.CA.004.12.1.1 | reverse complement strand
CTTCCGCAATGTCTGGATGGACCAGATCGTCATCAACGATTTGGAAGTGCATATGGACGGCGGACCAGCCTGGCTGGAATTCGACGACGCGGGAACGATCCAGGTGCAGTTCCATACCGTTCGCCCGGGCGAATATACCTGGTCGGTTCCCGACCTTGCCGACAAGGGACTGAAGGGCAAGATTACGATCAAGTGAGACAAAAGGCGATCAAGGCGCCAGATAGCCAACGCGTCCTGAAGGAGCGGCCCGGCATGCAGCATATGAGGACAAGCGGTCCGGGAGAAGAGGTGGCGGCGCTCGATGTCGGTGCCGTCAGCCATTCCTATGGCCAGAAGCGGGCGCTCAACGACGTCTCCTTCTCGATCGCGCCGGCGACTTTCACCGTTCTGCTCGGCCTCAACGGGGCCGGCAAGACAACGCTGTTCTCACTGATAAGCCACCTCTACGACACGCGTCACGGATCGATCCGCATCTTCGGCCATGACATTCGCCGCGCATCCGGCGAAGCACTCAGACGCGTCGGCATCGTGTTCCAGGCACGCACGCTCGACCTCGACCTCAGCGTCTACCAGAATCTCTCATACCACGCCTCGCTGCATGGCATTGGCGGACGCGACGCTCGCCAGCGCATTGCCGCGCTGCTTGAAACGGTCGACATGCAGGGCCGCCAGCATGACAAGGCACGCAGCCTCTCCGGGGGTCAGATGCGGCGCATCGAAATCGCCCGGGCGCTGTTGCACCGACCTTCCCTGCTCCTGCTTGACGAGGCGACCGTAGGCCTCGACATCGAGTCTCGCGCGGGCATCCTCGCCACCATCCGCAAGCTCGTCCAAGCCGAGGGCATCGGCGTGCTCTGGGCCACGCATCTGATCGACGAAGTCGAAGACGCCGACCATGTCGTCATACTGCGGCGGGGTGATCTGGTCGCGAGCGGCAAGGTGTCGGATGTGATCCGTGCGAATGGTGGAAGTTCGATTCGCGAAACCTTTTCGAAGCTCAGCCGCGTCGATGCGGCGGGCATGGCGGAGACGTCGCCATGAGCGCTCCTGCGATGCCTGGAAAGCTCGCCGGCATCATGCCAGTGCGGTCTGAACCATTCGGCCTGCGCCACTATCTCATTTGCCTGAAAGGCGTCGTCCTGCGCGAATGCCTGCGCTTCCTGCACCAGCGCGAACGCTTCATTTCCTCGCTGGTCCGGCCGCTCGTCTGGCTGTTCATCTTCGCCGCCGGCTTTCGCCAGGTGCTCGGCGTGTCGATCATCCCACCCTACAAGACCTATGTGCTCTACGAGGTCTATATCACGCCGGGCCTTTGCGGCATGATCCTGCTGTTTTCCGGCATGCAGTCTTCGCTGTCGATGGTCTACGACCGCGAGATGGGCAACATGCGCATCCTGCTGGTCAGCCCGTTTCCGCGCTGGTTCCTGCTGGTGTCGAAGATGCTCGCCGGCGTGGCCGTATCGATCGTGCAGGTCTACGCGTTCCTGATCGTTGCCTGGTTGTGGGGCGTCAAGGCGCCGCCACTCGGCTACCTCTATGTGCTGCCGGCACTGTTCCTGTCGGGCATGATGCTTTGCGCGCTCGGCATGCTCTTGTCTTCGCTGATCAAGCAGCTCGAAAACTTCGCCGGCATCATGAACTTCGTCATCTTTCCCGGCTATTTCGCGTCTCCGGCGCTGTATCCCTTGTGGCGCATCCAGGAGGCGAGCCCGCTGCTCTACAAAATCTGCCTCTGCAACCCGTTCACCTATGCCGTCGAACTGATCCGCTTTGCCTTCTACGGGCAGATCGAATGGCTGTCGCTGGGCGTCGTGGCCGGCTGCACGCTGCTGTTTCTGGGCGGCGCCATTATCGCATACGACCCTTCGCGCGGTTTGGTGATCCGCAAGCAGGACATGGGAGGAAACGCCTGATGGCGCGAATGAGACTTGTTCACACTCTCGTTGTGGTCGCCACGCTTGCCTTGATGGGAGGCGCCGGCGCGGCAAACACCGATCCCGACTGGCCTTGCATACAACGTAAGGTGCCACGGCTCTCGCTTGGCCAGATCTGGAATGGGCCGGAGCTTCCTGCGACCGCGAAAGATTGGGCGAAGGATGCCCGTGTGTCGGCGCTTGTCGAAGCGGTGGCGGCCCGGCGGACGCCGATTGCCGAAGCCCAAAAAGAGATCAAGGATTTCGCGACTTCCCTGCCGCCCGAGCAGGTCGCACCAAAAATGACGATGCTGGTGCAGGGAATGTTCGAGCATATGGACGCCGAGCGTTCGCACGTGATCTCCGGCATCTCCCGCTATGCGCACAAACAGCTCGAAATGGCGGCACAGTTGCGCAAGGAAGCATCCGAAGTCGACGCGCTGCGCGCCAAGGCCGATGCGGATCCGGACGAAGTCGAACGGCGAACCGACCAGCTGAATTTCGCGACGCGAATTTTCACCGAACGGGTCCAGTCGCTGACTTATGTCTGCGATGTGCCCACGATAATCGAGCAGCGGCTTTACCAGTTGTCGAAGACCGTCTCGGAAACGCTCGTCGTGAAGAAATAGAGCTTGGCTGCCTGTCTCATGACTCCCTGCCAGGCAGCACACGCCAACGCTGCACGAAATAACCGGGATGTGTTTCGATCCACCGAGCCACCAGCGGCTGCGCCTGCATGAAGGCAGTCCCGGGATTCATCGCCAGACCGTCCACCATTTGTTCGCGTTGTTCGCAGGTCCGCGGTATATCCGTCAGGCAGACCATCATAACGAGTGTGTAAAGCATTACCCCTTTTCCCCATCGAATTCCCGAACCCTACCCGGGAGATTTCCGAACAGTCTGCAGGGGTTGCACATACAGATCGCTTACGGGTGTGAAAGGACGTGGCCCCCGCTCTTTCGCACTGCAACATAACACATCGCTTATATAACACCAACGATCGCGGGCGTTCTCCACCGGACTTTCCGTCGCGTTCGTGCAATGTCATCCCGCCTTGTCTGGATACAGCTTTCCGAAAAGGGGCAGGTACATCGCGCCCTTGCGCATCAGGAAATCGTTGAACGTGGCCATGGCCGGCGAGATTGCGTGATCGGTTCGCATCACTGAGAACCATTGCCGGCGGATCGGCATGCCGACAACGTCGAGGATGACAAGCCGGCCTGCTTCGGTTTCCGCAGCGATGGTGTGGGCAGAGATGAAGGCGATGCCCAGGCCGGCCATCACCGCCTGCGTGATCGTTTCGTTCGACGCCATCTCGACACCGAGATCGTCGATGCGGCCAGGCACGTCGCTCAGGAATATTTCCAGCGAGATGCGGGTTCCGGAGCCGGGCTCGCGAATAAGGAAATGCTCCTCCGCGATCCGCTCCTTGGAGATATCTCGCGCCGCGACCAACGGATGGTCTGGCGGCGCGATGATGACCAGCGGGTGATCGCCGAAGACCGAAGCACGCACCGGAACCTCTTTCGCCGGGCGCCCCATCAGCGCGATGTCGATGTCGTGGTTCCTGAGGTTGTCGATCGTCTGGGCGCGGTTGCCGATGGCAAGCCGCATGTCGATGTCGGGATGGTCCTTCATGAACGCAGCCATCAGCCGCGGCGCGAAATATTTGGCAGTGGAAACGACGCCGAGCCTCAGGCTGCCGGTGCGTACGCCCTTGATGGCATCCATCTTGTCTTCGAGCAAACCGAGATGCTCCTCGATAACCTGCGCTGTCTCGACGAAAGCCCGACCTGCGGCAGTGGGACGCATGCCGTCCGACGTTCGGTCGAACAGAGCCAGCTGGAATTCTTCCTCCACTTGCCGCAACTGGATTGTCAGCGCTGGAGGAGACAGACCTAACATCTTGGCCGCGCTGACAATTTTGCCGCACTTGGTGATTGCCTGGATGGTCTTGAAATGCTTGAGCGTGAGGTTCCTCATGCCGCATACTAAATTATTTTTACTGGCTAAGTAAAGTTATTGAATTTTACTTATCTCGCGACGTTTGTTTCCATTCCTCCAGTCCAGCCGCTCCGAGGAGATGCGGCCGGACCGGGAGGTTACGATGCCAGCGGCAACGCTCGACGCTTTTCTGAACTCCTATCTCGGCCAGCCTGACGAATTCCGCTCGGCAGTTGTGACGACCGTCCGTCAGTTGACACAGGCCGCCATCAAGGTCCGCAACACCATCAACCAAGGGGTGCTCGGCGCCGCCTTTGCCGAAACCCGTGGCGCCAATGCCGACGGCGACGTCCAGAAGGATCTCGACGTCTTCTCCGACGACATCTTCCTCGACGCCATGCGCCGGGCGCCTGTCGCGCTTTACGCCTCCGAGGAACTGGAGCAGCCGGTCCTGCTCGACAGGCAAGCGCCACTAGCCATCGCGATCGACCCGCTCGACGGCTCTTCCAACATCGACACCAACGTCTCGATCGGAACGATCTTCTCGCTCCTGACCGCAACTGGCGCGCCGGACGCTGATCCGGCCGCCTCTTTCCTGCAGGCGGGCGTGAACCAGCT
>NZ_RZRK01000512.1:0-4479 GCF_003997835.1 Mesorhizobium sp. M7A.F.Ca.CA.004.12.1.1 | reverse complement strand
CGTTCCGGGCTGTAAGCCGGAGTTTGGGGCGCCGGACGTGGATCGACAGAGCTTGCAAGTGGAGCAGCCGATAATGACCGAGCTAAAACAGAATTCTCCGGCCAGGGATTGGCTTGAAGCCGAGCTCGCCGACACGCTCGACGAAGACTATGAGCTCGAAATGTCGGAGCCGGCGCTGTCGATGGAGATCGCCAAGATCTACAAGAACTCGCATCCGCCTTCGATCGATCGCATGCAGTATTTTCGCGACCTGATCACCCTGCAGTCCGAATTGATCAAGCTGCAGTCCTGGGTCGCCTACCACAAGAAGAAGCTGGTGGTGATCTTCGAGGGACGCGATTCGGCCGGCAAGGGCGGTGTCATCAAGCGCATCACCCAGCGGCTCAATCCGCGCATCTGCCGCGTCGTGGCACTGCCGGCGCCGACCGAGCGCGAAAAGTCGCAATGGTATTTCCAGCGCTATGTCCCGCATCTGCCGGCCGGCGGCGAGATCGTGCTGTTCGACCGCTCATGGTACAACCGCTCGGGCGTCGAGCGGGTGATGGGCTTTGCCCAGCCCGATCAGGTCGAAGAATTCTTTCACGACGTGCCGGAGTTCGAGCGCATGCTGGTCCGCTCGGGCATCACCGTGGTCAAATACTGGTTCTCGATCACCGACGAGGAACAGCAGATGCGCTTCCTGATGCGCATCCATGATCCAATGAAGCAGTGGAAACTGTCGCCGATGGATCTGCAGTCGCGTGTGCGCTGGGAGCAGTACACCAAGGCCAAGGAAGAGACCTTCGCCCGCACCAACATCCCGGAAGCGCCTTGGTTCATCGTCGAGGGCAACGACAAGAAGCGCGCGCGGCTGAACTGCATCGACCATCTGCTCAAGCAGCTGCCTTACGAGGAAGTGCCGCACGAGGAGATCACTTTGCCGGAGCGCGTCTTCAACCCCGAATACGAGCGCCAGGTGCTGCCGCGCGAGCTCTACGTGCCGGAGAAGTATTGATGGATCGCTCCCTTCTCCCCGTATAGTGACGGGGAGAAAAAGCTGTAACTACGCCCGCTTGATGGTGACGTGCGTGGCAAGCGGCGTCGCCACCTGCTCGCTGCAGATATAGCCCAGCTTGAGCATATCGAGGCCGGCGAAAAGGTTCTCGCCCGAGCCGAGCAGCACCGGCGCGATCGCCAGATGCATCTCGTCGATCAGTTTTTCCTGCAGATATTGCCGGATGGTGGCGACGCCGCCGCCGACCCGCACGTCCTTGCCGCCAGCGGCAGCCTTAGCCTGTTCAAGAGCTGAATGGATACCGTCAGTGACGAAGTGGAAAGTCGTGCCGCCCTCCATCGTGATCGGTTCCCGCTTGTGATGGGTGAGCACGAAAACCGGCACATGATAGGGCGGGTTGTCGCCCCACCAGCCCTTCCAGCTGTCGTCAGGCCACTCGCCGCGGATCGGCCCGAACATGTTGCGGCCGAGGATCCAGGCGCCGACATTCTCGAAGCTGCGCGCCGCGAACGCCTCGTTGACGTCGGTGGTGCCGCCATCTTGTCCGAGCACCTTCTCGCGGAAGGTGCAGGTGTCGACAAACCACTTGTGCAAGGATTCCCCACCGACGCCGAGAGGATTTTGCAGATCCTGATCGGGACCGGCGCCATAGCCGTCGAGCGACAGGGTGAAAGCGTTGACGCGAAGTTTGGACATGCGAGCCTCCTCGATAACCGGTTGTATTTTGCAAGCAGTTGTTTTGTAGCAAACTGATTGTGAATTGCAAGCGGTATTTTAGAGAACTTTGCCGCACCGCACGTGCAGAGCAGAAAGATCCGGCAGTCTCGACGCGAGCAAATGTTCCGTTGCCATGCAATTGCTTGTGACGAGAGAAATATCGCGGTTCCTTCCTTGCGACGCGAACAGGATGCAGCCGCAAGTGTCAGCCAAAACTATCGGCGCTGCGACGCTTCGAGCATACGTTCGACAGCAAGACGCAGTGGCGGCAGGCTGTCGGTCACCACCGGCCATACTATCGCACCGGAGGTTTTGTGATATTCGTGACGCAAAACGTTGCCTATCCCACGAACTTGTTTCCATGGAATCTCGGGAGCAAGTGCTGCCAAATCATCTGGAATGTGCCGGGCAGCTTCGGAAATGATTTCGATCCCGCGCTCGATGCCATGTCGGAGCAGCCAGTCGCTATTAAAGTCATCCAACGTCTTGCCCGCGGCGGCAGCAGAGATGCCGTCCAGGGCCTCCATGATTTCGGCTAGAATCGGTTCGATCCGGCGCACTGCCATCAAAATATGCGCACAGCAGATTGTTCGATGTCGGCCTTCAACATGGGATTGAGGCTGTCGCGGGTGGTGATATCGATCTCCGCTGACATCTTCTCCTCAAGAAATTGCTTGATGCCGACCAGATCAATCAGCGAAAAGCGTCTTGCAGGATCATAATCGATGAAGAGGTCGAGATCGCTGTCAGGTCCTGCGTCGCCCCGTAAAATCGATCCGAACAGATAAAGCGAAGTCGCGCCCATGCCTTTGATGGCATCTGCATTTCTCTGCAACCGCTTTATCACCTCATTCCTGCTCATGAATTCATTCTAGCGGATTGCGTTAAAATTCCAAAGCGACCTAGCGGCCTCCCTTCAGCATCTCCGCCACTTCGGGTGCGAAATAGGTCAGGATGCCGTCGCACCCGGCGCGCTTGAAGGCGAGCAGCGATTCCAGCATTGCCTTCTCGCCGTCGATCCAGCCATTGGCGCCTGCCGCCTTGATCATCGAATATTCGCCCGACACCTGGTAGGCGAAGGTCGGCATCTGGAACTCGTCCTTCAGCCGCCGGATGATGTCGAGATAGGGCAGGCCGGGCTTGACCATCAGCATGTCGGCGCCCTCGGCGATGTCCTGTTCGGCCTCCCTCACCGCCTCGTCGGAATTGGCATGGTCGATGTAATAGGTCTTCTTGTCGCCCTTGAGCAGACCGGCGGTGCCCACCGCCTCGCGATAGGGACCGTAGAAGGCCGAGGCGAATTTGGTCGCATAGGACATGATCGCGACGTCCTGAAAACCATTGGCGTCAAGCGCGTCCCGGATGGCGCCGATGCGGCCGTCCATCATGTCGGACGGCGCGATGATGTCGGCGCCGGCGGCCGCCTGGATGACGGCAGCGGCGGTCACCTGTTCCACCGTCTCATCATTGACGATGATGCCGTCGCGCAGGATGCCGTCATGGCCGTGGCTGGTGAATGGGTCGAGCGCGGCGTCGGTGATGATGCCGATCTGCGGCACCGCATCCTTGATCGCACGGGTGGCGCGGTTGATGACATTGTCGGGATCGAGGATATGCGAGCCGGTCTGGTCGCGCAGCGAGATGTCCACATTGGGGAAGGTGGCGAGTGCCGGAATGCCGAGTTTCGCCGCGCGCTCGGCCTCCTTGACGGCGAGATCGATCGACAGGCGGAAGACGCCGGGCATGGCGGCGATCGGCTCGCGGACACCCTTGCCCTCGACGACGAAGATCGGCCAGATCAGGTCGTCGACCGTGAGCCGGTTCTCCTGCACGAGACGGCGCGACCAGTCGGCCTTGCGCATGCGGCGCAGACGGCGGCTGCCGGTGATCTCGTCGACGCCGCGCGCGCCGGCGGGCTTTGCGGGGGTGAATTTGTTCATCGCTAAATACTCTCGTTCGGGCAGGCTTTTACCACGAGCTCCCGCTGCTGACCAATGCGGCACGATTGTGCCAGCGATCCGGTCGAAGTCTATTCGGGTTGCCCATTGCCTGACAGAATCTGTGCTGCGCCCCTGATGGCGACACGGAAAGCCTCGTCGAAGCCGACACCGCGCACCTGCCAGATGTAGGTCTTGCCGGCCGCGGCCAGCCGCCAGTCGGCGATCCAGCCCAGTTCCTTGTCGCTCCAGACGAGACTGCCGGAAAGCGCCTGGTCGGCGCCGGTCTTCTTCGCCAGTGTGTCGAGCTTCGTCATCTCGGCATTGCGAAGCGCCTGATCGTCCAATCCGGCCCGCGACAGCTGCGCCGCCGTGGGAAAAGCCACCTGCATGGCCAGCGGTACGGCGGCATTGCCGAACGATTCGCGCATCGGCATGCCACGGTCGTCGTCGGCATCGAGCGCATAATGCATTGTTCCGCGCTCGGTCGTCAAAAACACCGCCAGCCGCGGCCGCTCGGCCAGCCACGGCCTGCTGCCGAGCGAAGCCAGCACCGGGTCGATTTCAGCCGGCTTGTACTGGCAGGAAAGGTTGTGGGGCCGATCGTACGTGCCCTGATCGTCATGGTTGGGAATGCCTTCCATGCGGTCGCGGTAGCGAAAGCCTGCGACGAAGCTGCCGGCCTTGTCGCGCAATGCCGTCATTTCAGGTTTCGCCGGCAGGCGCTGATCGCCGGAAACCCGCACCAGAACCGCGTCGAGGCAGCGCTTGAAGCCGGACTGGCGGTTCTTCTCGTATTTGCCGTTGACGATGGTCTGCGAATTGTAGAGG
>NZ_RZRK01000511.1:0-4489 GCF_003997835.1 Mesorhizobium sp. M7A.F.Ca.CA.004.12.1.1 | reverse complement strand
TCGATGCCGGCCTCAAGTTCGTCGAACGCGAAGGCCGAGCCTTCCGCGGCCCTGGCCTCGTCGGCGCTGATCAGCGCCAGCGGGCTGACGGTGGCGGCGATGGCCGAGACGGCCAGCGAGCCCTTGAGGAAGCCGCGGCGCGAGAACCGCGCGGCGATGATCTCGCCCATGGTGCGGTTGTCGGAGGCGTTGATGGCCGGGCCGTCGTTTTCCTCGAGCAGGCTGGTGCGGAATCGGGTGTCGGCGGAGCGAAGGTCAGTCATGGTGGCTTGCCTCTGGCTGTCGGGTTGGCTGGAGCGTGGGGTACCTGTTTGACCCCCCTTATAATCGCCGGGTCACATTTTCGTGACATCGGGAGACCTTTCAGGCGCGACAGGCATTACGCGCAGCGCTGGCTCAGCATTCCCGAAGGCCGTGAACTGCTCCGGAATCGTCTTTTCGAGAGGAAGGAGACCTTCGGCGGCATGTTTCGCCGCGCATCCATGGGGTCAGTCGTTGCAAACGGCCGGCTCGACAAAGTCACCTCCGCCGCCCCCGGCGGAGGTGACTTGATGTTCGGCGTCTGCCGTCGTCAGGCGTAGGGAAAGCGAGTCTCCCATTTAGCGATGGCGGTCGCGGCGCCGTTCATGCAAAGCTAATGTAGCATACGCTTGGGACTTTAGTCCAATCTTGCGCTTTCAAAGGTCCTAGTTGACAACCGCAACGGTCGGAGGTCGCTTCCGGACCCCGCGTCTTTCGGCAATGTTGTTGCACTGCAACGTTGGGGTGGGGCGCGCCGGGCTCAGTCGTCGGAGATCAAAATGCACAGATCGGTCACGACCCGTTGCTGCCGGCTGGCGCTCAAATCGGCAGCGGCGCTGGCGTTGACGATTGCTCCCTACCAAATTGTCCTGGAGGGCTCCGTTCCCGGCATTCACACCGCCAGCGCATACGCCAAGGGTGGCGGTAACAGCGGTGGTGGCGGCGGCAACGGCGGCAATTCCGGCGGCGGCAATGGAGGGAACAGCGGCGGGAATAGCGGGAATGGCAACAGCGGCAATAGCGGCAAATCGGGATCCAATCAGGGTAAGAGCGGAAGCCATGTCAATGCAAAGACCGGTGACAAGGTCGACGTGACCGGCAACAAGATCACGGTCCGGCATCCCGACGGCATAACGGAAAAGCTTGAGAACGGACGTTTCAGCATGAAGGACGCGCTCGGTCGCACGATCATCGACCGCCAGGCCACGCCGGCCGATGCCGATCGTCTCAAGGCCTTGTGAAGCTGGCCAACAGGCAACGGTCAGCTTTGCACGTCACCTCCGCCGCCCCCCGGCGGAGGTGACCTCGTTTTTGGCGGTGCCGCCCCGGTCCCCGAGGCGCGACGCGCTTTTGCGCGGTCCGCACCTTGCGGAGGCACGCAACCTTGCAATCGTTGTTTTGCGCAATCCAGGACGGAAACCGCTGCGAATTCCCCTAGAGCCGGATGATTTCAGGTCGAAATCGGCCTGAAATCTAAATCCGCCTCTAAATCAAAGAGATAGAGCATGATGTCTTCCGAAAACCGCTTCACACCTTTCGGCATCATGCTCTCGTTGCTTTAGGAAGGCCTGTCGCGGTCGCGCAACTCACGCATCATCAAGGCTGCTTCGGTGCGGTTTCGCACATTGAGCTTCGACAGCACCCCGGTCATGTGATGCTTGACGGTCTTCTCCTGCAGCTCAAGCCGCAAGGCGACTTCCTTGTTGCTCAGCCCCTCCGCCACCAGCCGCAGGATTTCCGTCTGCCGATCGGTGAGCTGCCGCAGCCGTTCCGCAATGCCGTCGGTCGGCTGCTGGGACTGGAGATCCGAAAGCAGCCGGGCCGACAGCGTCGGCGACAGATAGCTTTCGCCGGCTGCAACATTGCGCAGGATGTCGGCGAGCCCGCGCGACCCGACGCCTTTGAGGACATAGCCATTCACCCCTGCGTTCAGCGCCTTTGTCACATCGGCGTTGGCCTCCGAAACGGTCAGCATGACGATCTTCTGGGCCGGATGGCTGGCGAGAATGCTTGCCACCGCGGTCAGCCCGCCGCCCGGCATGGAGATATCGAGCAGCAAGATGTCGGGCCGCACCGTCGTGGCGAGGCGTTCGGCATCCTGCGCCGTGGCGCCCTCGCCAACCATCTCGAAGCCTCCGATCTCCGACAGGCTGCGCGTCACACCTTCGCGAAAGAGGGGGTGATCGTCGACAATGGCGATGCGAATGGTCCCAGTCATGCTTGCTCCTCGACCGATAGACGGATCACCAAACGCGTACCTTGCGGCCCGGTCAAGGTTTCGAACTGTCCGCCAATGCTTTCGACCCGCTCCCTGAGGCCGGCGAGGCCGAGACCCTCGACCCGTGCCGCCGGATCGAAACCGGGCCCGCCGTCCGACACTTCGACAAAAAGCCGGCCACCTTTCATCCCCGCACTCACCGCCTGATCCTTGCCCAACCCGTGGCGATAGGCGTTGTTCAGCCCTTCCTGGACGAAACGATAGATGCTGATCTTCTCGGAGGCGCCGGGCTCCGGCAAGTGTCCGGTCAGCGTCAGCGTCACCGACGTTCCCGTCCTCTGCTCGTGTTCCTTGACCGCCAGCCGCAGAATGTCGGTTGCGGCAGCCGTCTCGATCTGCGGCAAAACAAGGCCGGTGCAGATGCCGCGTATTTCGCGCATCGCGTCCTCCAGTGTCTTGCGGATCATTGCGACCTCGGTCGAACGGCTTACGCTCGAATGGCCGTCGCTGGAAAATATCGGGCTGTCCATGCGCAGCGCCGCCAGTGCCACGAGTTGGGCCGGGCCGTCATGGAGGTCGGCGCCGATCCGGCGCAGATATCTTTCGTTGAGCGCGGTGGCGCGGCGGGACGCCCGTTGCACGCGCAGTCGCAAAGCACTGTTTTGCGCCACCAGACCCTGCAGCTCCGAGACCTGGCGGCGCAGTGCCCCACGCTGATCGTCGATGGTGCGGCTGCCGCGCAGGACGATGCCCGACAGGAGCAGGAATGCCGCGAGCGTCGCGCCGGCCACGATCAGCCAGCTCGACCACAGGGCGGACGCCAGGGTGGCCTGGAAATCGTCGGCGATCTCATAAAACTCGGTGACCGCCACCACCTCGCCCGACCAGGGCTCGCGCACGGGATTGTATATCTCCAGCAATGGCAAGCCGGTAGCCTTCTCCTCGCGTTCATCATCATCGAATGTATTGAATTCAGCGACGACATTGCCTTCGAAGGCGGAACGCAGATTGTCGCTCGGACCGAAGCGGCGGCCGATCAGGGACGCCTCCTTAGCGTAGAGAACCGTGCCGTCGCGGCGCCAGAGCACGAACGATTGGAGGCGCTTGCCGAGCGCGCCCTGGCCAAGCGTCTCGTCCAGCGCCTGCTTGACGGACTCGCTGAGCTCCTGGTCCTTGCGTAAGTCGGGAAGCAGCGGCGCAATCACGCTGTCGACATAGAGCGCCGTCGTGGCGGCCGAATTGCGGATGACGCCGTCCCGGATCTGCGCCGTCACCCAGGTGCCCACCACCAACATGACGGCCAGCAGGCCAAAGCCGCCGGCAACGACGAATTGCAGGGCAAGGGAAAGCTCGCTCCAGCGCCGCATCAGGTTTTGAAAACTGCGAATCATGAGCCCCTGACCGCCCTTCGAACCGACAGATTGGGCGATGTTAGTACTTTGAGCTTCCGGCTTGCCATTGCCAAGGGCTTCGTTTGGTCGAGGTCGCTTGACGTCCCGGCGCGCTTGGGAAACAACGTCCGCGACGCACGCGGCGGGAGCCGCTCCGAGAGGGGACGAAACGTTGAGTTTTTCGGGATTGCTGCAGCTCGGCTTTTCGACGGTCATTTTCCTGCTGGCGGCGACAGCCGCCAAGCAATGGGGCCTTGCGCCGAGCCTTGGCAAGATAGCGCTGACGCTGGCGCTCTATTCGCTGGGCAATCTGATCATGCTGCGGCTGATCCGCGAATTCGGCATGTCGGTGTCGTTCAGCCTTTCCGCCGTCATCCAGCTGGTCTCCGTGAACGTCGTGGCGCTGGTCTTCTTCGGCGAGCGCGTCAATGCGCTGCAGGCGACCGGCATCATGCTGGCGATCGCAGCGGTGGCGCTGATCACGCTCGGACCCTATCTGCAAGGTCGGCTGTAACGGGCGAATTGCCGATGAAGAACGCCGCGAACGCTTTGCTCAACCGGGTCGAATTCCCGGTGCTGCTGGCCGGCCTGGTCATCGCCGCCGGCCTGTGGGGATTCGAGGAGCTGATGGAGATTGCGCGCGCCACCACGCCGCACGCCTTCGACACCGAGATCCTGCTCGCCTTCCGCCAGGCGGGGCGCCCTGACAGCCCGATCGGCCCGCTGTGGCTGCAAGGGGCGATGCGCGACATCACAAGTCTTGGCAGCGGCAGCGTGTTGGTGCTGATCGTGACGGCGGTAATCGTCTATCTCCTGCTTATCCGCAGGCCGGCGACCGCCCTTTTCATCTTCGTGGCGG
>NZ_RZRK01000510.1:0-4491 GCF_003997835.1 Mesorhizobium sp. M7A.F.Ca.CA.004.12.1.1 | reverse complement strand
GGCGGCGCCTTCGCCGTTGCCGTCAGTTTCCTCGTCCTGGCGCTGCTGCCAGCGGATTTTCTCGATCGTTTCTGGCGCCGGCGCCTGCCGTTGTTTGCCCTCAGCGACGCCACCCGCGCCGCCATCAGCCTGCTATCCTTCGCCGGCTTTGCAATTCTTATCGCCGCCGGCTTTTTCGGCAGCCGCGACCCACTTTCCAATCCTCTGCCACTGGTGATCTGGACACTGTTGTGGGCCGGCGTCACGCTGCTGCAGGGTGTCTTCGGCGACCTCTGGTCATGGCTCAACCCCTGGTATGGAGCATGGCGTCTCGCCTCGCGCCTGTTCGGGACCAGGGATCACGGAGCATGGCGCCTGCCCGGATGGGTCGGCTGCTGGCCGGCTGTCATCCTGTTCTTCGCCTTCGCCTGGTTCGAACTCATCGATCCGGCGCCCGACGATCCGGGGCGGCTGGCCTTGGCCGCCGGCCTCTACTGGCTGTTCTCTTTCCTCGCCATGCTGGCGTTCGGCTATCGCGGCTGGAGCCGCAGCGGTGAATTCCTGACGGTTTTCTTCTCGATGGTGGCGCGCTTCGCCGTGGCCGAACGCAACCAAGACGGCCGGCTTGGCCTGTGCTGGCCCGGCGCCAAGCTGCTGACGGCGCAGCCCCTGCCGGCCAGCGGCATCGCCTTCCTGCTGCTGGCCCTGTCGTCGGTGTCCTTCGACGGCCTGTCGAAGACCTTCTTCTGGCTCGGCCTGTTCGGCATCAACCCGCTCGAATTTCCCGGCCGCACCGCGCTGATCGGCAGCGGCACTTGCGGGCTGATCCTGACATTCGCGCTGCTGGCGGCGGTGTTCCTGCTTGCCGTCCGGCTCGGCCAGCGTCTTGCCGGCAGCGATCACACGCTCGGCCAGGCCGCAGGCCTGCTGGTGTGGTCGATCGTGCCAATTGCGCTTGCCTATCACGTTGCGCATTATCTGACGGCGCTGCTCGTCGACGGCCAGTATGCGCTTGCGGCACTGTCCGATCCGTTCGCGCTGGGCTGGAACCTGTTCGGCACCGCCGACATGCAGATCGAGGCCGGCATCGTTGCGGGGGCGGACTCTGCGTGGTGGCTGTGGAATATCCAGGCCGGCGCCATCATCCTGGGCCATGTGCTCGCCGTCCTCGTCGCTCACGGCTTCGCCTGGCGCCTGCACCCACAGCCCTCCCGCGCGGCACTCAGCCAGTTCCCGCTCACCTTGCTGATGATCGCCTACACCGTCTTCGGCCTCTGGTTGCTTGCCACGCCGACTGTCGGATGAGAAAAGGCGACCAGCATGCCTTCGGGGAAAGCCCGCTTGCCACGTCGGGGCTTTGGTGATTTAGTTTGTACACATGCGATTTTTTGCCTCGTTACAGCCAGTCAAAACTCAAAAACAGGGGAACTGCCGTGACTGACAAGAATGGGTTTTTCGATCTCTCCAGATCCACGCTCACCCGCCGCACGGCGCTGAAGGGTCTGGCCGCCGGCGCCGGCCTGGGCCTGGCCCCCGGCTACGTCCGCTATTCCCAGGCGCAGAGTTCGGCGCCGATCAAGATCGGCTTCCAGTCGCACCGCACCGGCATCGGCGCCGCCTATGGCCGCTGGTACGAGAAGACCACGGCTGCCGCGGTCAAGGCGATCAACGCCGCCGGCGGCATCAACGGCCGTCAGGTCGAGGTGATCATCGAGGATGACGGCACCGATCCCGGCCGTGGCGCCGAGGTGGTCGGCAAGTTCGCCACCCAGCACAAGACCGACATCGTCTTCGGCACGCTGTTCTCGCATGTCGTCATTGGCTCTGCGCCCGCCGCCGGCGAAAACAAGATGCCCTATTTCGTCGTCAGCGAAGGCCATCACGTCGCCTCGACAAAGCTGAACCGCTATGTCTTCCAGCCCGGCATCACCGACGTGAAGAGCCAGATCCAGTCGATGGCGCCGTGGATCGCGGCCAATGCCGGCAAGAAGGTGACGCAGATCTTCCCCGATTTCGCTTTCGGCTACGACCATCGCGACTACCTGCCGCCGGCACTGAAGGCGCAAGGCGGCGAGGTCATCGCGCAGATCGCCATCCCGCCGACGGAATCGTCCTTCACCAAATACTTCCCGCAGATCCCGGCCGAGACCGAGGTGATCTACCACGTCATGGTCGGCCCGGCCGTGCTCACTTTCGTCAAGGAGCTCGGCGAATTCTACGGCTCCAACCGACCGCAACTGTTCGGCTTCATCGATTCGCTCGAGGCCACCGACATCAACAGCCCCGGCCTCGAATTCCTCGACGGCAGCCATTTCTGGGAAGGCTCGCCGCGTTATGCGCAGGCCAACGATTCCGAAGCGCAGAAGGCCTACCGCACCGCTGTCGGCATCGATGACAATGGCGCTGCCGTCGGCGATCCCAAGGATGTCTCCACCGCAGCCCACATGTTCGGCTGCTGGGAGACGCTCTATGTCGTCAAGAAGGCAATGGAAGACGCCGGCTACAAGGGTCCGGAAGACCGCGCCAAGCTGGTCGAGGCGACCGAGGCACTGACCGAGTTCGCCGAAGGCCCGCAGCATCCGCAGGGGCCAAAAAACCTTCAACGGCAAGATCCACCAGTGCTTTGGTATCCAGAACATCTCCAAGGTCGAGGGCGGCAAGCTCAAGGTCGTGCACAAGACCAAGATCGAGGACGGGCTTTACGAGGCCGAGGGAGATTATACGACGCAGGCGCTGTGAGTTTGGCATTCCAGCAAGCGCCTGCCAGCGTGTAACCGATGCACTTTGGTCCCCACCTCCTCCTCGCCGCTCTCGAAGGCCTCGTCACCTCGTCAGTGCTAGCCCTGACGGCGCTCGGCCTGTCGCTGGTGTTCGG
The DNA here is from genome assembly GCF_003997835.1 of Mesorhizobium sp. M7A.F.Ca.CA.004.12.1.1. Taxonomy (NCBI): domain Bacteria; kingdom Pseudomonadati; phylum Pseudomonadota; class Alphaproteobacteria; order Hyphomicrobiales; family Phyllobacteriaceae; genus Mesorhizobium; species Mesorhizobium sp. M7A.F.Ca.CA.004.12.1.1. Next base: position 1,637 of record NZ_RZRK01000510.1, on the reverse strand, counting down.
CGTCATGCGGGTGGTCAATGTCGCGCATGGCGAGTTCTTCATGCTGGGCGCGGTGCTCGCCTGGGCGATCACCACGGCCATCGGCGGTCACCCTGCGCTCGGCTTCCTGGCGGCGCTGGTGATTGCCCCGCTGATCGTCGGCGCCATTGCGCTGGTCGCCGAACGGCTGGTGCTGCGCCGGCTCAATTACAATCCGGAAGCCACCATCGTCGCCACCATCGGCATGCTCTACATCATCCAGCAGCTGGCGCTGACTTTCTATGGCCCGGAGGCTCGGCCGGTCGAGCCGCCGTTCAGCTACCGCATCCTTTTGCCGTGGTTCGGCTATTCCGGCTACAAACTGTCTGTTATCGCCGCTTCCGCGCTGCTGCTCACCGCGACATGGCTGGTGCTGACGCGCACCAGGATCGGCCTCGTCATGCGCGCCACGCAGTATGACAGCGAAACCGCACAGGCCTTCGGCATCCCTGTCGGCCGTGTCTATGGCGGCGTCTTCGCGCTCGGTGCCATGCTGGCGGCCATTGCCGCGGTGCTGATCGTGCCGATCAGCCAGGCGCATTATCTGATGGGACAGGATCCGCTGCTGCTCTCCTTCATCGTCGTCATCATCGGCGGCCTCGGCTCGCTGCGCGGCACGGTCGTCGCCGCCGTGCTGATCGGCCTCTCCGACGGCATCATCTCGATGTTCTTCTCGCCGACGCTGGCCAAGATCATTGCCACGCTGCTCGTCGCCATGGTGCTGGTGTTCCGCCCGCAAGGCCTGTTCGGGACGGCATCGCGATGAGCGAAGCTTCGCCGGCAAAAGCCTATGCCCTGCATCTCGGCGTCATCGCCCTGCTCTTCGTGCTGAGCTTCCTGCTGCCGGACTACTATCACGGCCTGCTTGCCCGCATCATGGTGCTGGCGGTCTTTGCCATGGGCTACAACATGCTGTTCGGCTATGTCGGCCTGCTCAGCCTCGGCCATGCGATGTTCTTCGCCGCCGGGCTCTATGGCGCCGGCCTTGCCGTCATCCAGCTCGGCTGGAGCGTACCAGCGGCATTCGCCTCGGGCCTCGGCTGTGGTGTTGTTGTTTCACTCGTGATCGGCCTGCTGGCGTTGCGCACCACGGGCGTCGCCTTCATGATCGTCACCATGATGTTCGCTCAAGTGTTCTACCTCCTCATCCTCTACTTCGCGACTTGGACCGGCGGCGACCAAGGCATGGTCGTGCCGCAGCCGGCGCGGGTGCTCAGCTTTGGCGCTACATCGCTCGAACTCACCAATCCGACGGTGCGCTACATGACAGCGCTGGCGCTGTTTTCCATCGTGCTGCTCGTCACATTGGCCATCGTCCGCTCCCGCTATGGCCGCGTGCTGGTCGCCATCCGCGAGAATGAGGAGCGCACGAAGATGCTCGGCTACGATACGTTTTCGAACAAGCTCGCCGCCGTCGTCATCTCCGGCATCATCTGCGCGGCCTCGGGGGCCGCCTATGCGCTGCTGTTCGGCTATGTGTCGGATCGAGCTTCGCGTCGGTGCAGTATTCGATCCTGCCGCTGCTGTGGGTGCTGCTGGGGGGTGCCGCGACGACGCTCGGACCGCTGATCGGCACGCTGTTCATGTACTATGTCATTGATATCACCAGCGGCTACACC
>NZ_RZRK01000050.1:0-14949 GCF_003997835.1 Mesorhizobium sp. M7A.F.Ca.CA.004.12.1.1 | reverse complement strand
GCCGTGAAAATTGGCCGCGATCGGGTCATCCTCCAGGCGGCAGAAGAAGGGCAGCACGTCGGCTCCCGACCAGCCCTTGCATCCGATTTCCTCCCAGCGGTCGAATGCATGGAGCACACCGCGAATGGCAATCTGCCCATTGACGGCCGTCGAACCGCCAAGCCCCTTGCCGCGCCAGTAGACCCGGTGTTCCTGCCGCTTCGTGCGACGAGCCATCAGGTCGGGATACATGTATTGTTGCTGAAAATGGTCGGGAAGCAGCAGGTTGAAGGGATTTGGGCTCGCCATCTCGGCAGGTTGCTCGCCGCTCCGGTAGTCCGGCCCCGCTTCCAGCAAAAGCACGTTCGTGGCAGCATCTTCGGTTAGCCGGGCAGCAAGAACAGCTCCGGCTGCGCCGGCTCCGATAACGATGACATCAAAGGGCATGCCGCACTCCCTACATCCGATCAATGCACGGCTGACTCGACCGCGACATCATGTTGATTTCATTTGGGCACGATCATCTGCTGGCATTCAGGCTCAGCGATGTACGCCGGAACCAACCACCTTAGCCGCGCTGCACGACTGCAAGATCATCATGATTTGTTTTATATGTAAATATGATTTCGTATATGAACTCCCATCTACTCCATATGGCGTGCTGCCCCTTCCGAGTCGCGCCCAGGGAACAACTGCTTCCATGGAAAGTTAGTCCATGGCTACACCGCCGGTGAGCTTTCATGACAATCCAAGGGAGACAAATCATGGCGACTGCAAAAAGAGCGACGACAAAAGGACTGGAGGCTTTGTTCCTCGATGGGCTGAAGGACATTTTCTACGCTGAAAAGAAGATACTCAAAGCCTTGCCGAAGATGGCAAAGGGCGCCGAATCCGAGGAGGTGGCCGCGGCCTTTGAGAAACATCGCATGGAAACCGAAGGCCAGGTCGATCGGCTCGAGCAAGTGTTCGAACTTATGGACAAACCGGCCCGCGGCAAGACCTGTCCGGCGATCGACGGCATTCTTGAGGAAGGGTCGGAAATTCTCGACGAATACAAGGGTGACCCGGCGCTGGATGCAGGACTGGTCGGCGCGGCACAGGCCGTCGAGCACTATGAAATCGCGCGCTATGGCACGTTGGTCGCGTGGGCTGAACAGCTTGGCAAGAGCGACGTGGTCAAGCTCCTCAACGAGACATTGAAAGAGGAGGTCGCGACGGACGAAGCGCTTTCCGGGCTGGGCGAAGGCGGTGTCAATGAGCGCGCCCTGCAGCAAGCTGCCTGACTGGGCGTCGTCGCCCCGGCGCCAAGCCGCCGGGCGACTTCGCGACCCGGCCTCGCGCCCTCTTCGTCGGTACCCTTCAGATGCAATCAGACCCACCCCGATACTTCGGGGTGGGTCTGCTGAAATCACACGCGATCAGCGGTTTTTGTGGCTTTGTTCGCCAGCTTTCACATGCTGTTCGTGGGTTCCACCACGCATGCCGGATCCATCGCCCTGCTGCCGTTGACCACCACCAGAGGCCTGCTGTTGCTGACGGTTTTTGTTGTCGGCGTTCTTGTGGCTCTGCTGGCCTGCCTTCACGTGCTGTTCGTGGCTACCACCTTGATTAGGCATTGTTCTTCTCCTTCACAATCGGCGAGGCGACAACCGCCTCGATTGCCTAAGACGAGTCAGGCGCGAACGTTCCCTCACGTAATATTTTGTGAAAACCATCAGACAAAGCCCACGGCGTTCGAAGGCGCCCGAGATGGATGCCGGATTTATTTCTGGCGTTGGCAACGAGTTCATCTTGGCCGTGACCGACGTTGCCGGCGGATCTCATGCCTGTGCCCACCAGGAGGAAAAATGCATGTCATTCCGATCCGAGAGATTTACAACCACTTTGACCTATAGCGACGATGAAAGAGCGCAGGCCGCCGCAGCGCTCTATCAATACAACATCGCACAGACCGGGATCGACGACCGAGCTGATATCGGAGCGGAGCTTCGCGACCAGTCAGGAAAGACCTGGGGCGGGCTTTGGGGCAGGACGGAGCTTGGGCTCCTGTTTCTCGACATGTTCTTCCTGCCTGAGCAGTTGCGTGGCCAATCCTTTGGCTCACAACTTCTCACGACGATCGAGGAAGAAGCCATCCGGCGGGGCTGCAAGAAGGCCGTCGTGGAGACGAGCAGTTTCCAGGCGCCGCTATTCTACATGCAGCACGGGTTCGAGGAATTCGGCAAAGTCGAATTCGGGATCCCTGGACATGCCCGAGTCTTCCTTCGGAAAGATCTGCTGTAAGTCTTGGGACAGGGCGCACGGATGGCCATCGGCTAGTTGTTTCAAACGCCAGATGCTCTGGAACAAATCGACGAGTGCGGAGTTAAACGCGTCGCGACGCGCAGTCTTGCAGCGACGTGTCGAATAGAGTGCATCCCGCTGGAGAGGCATGTGCGTACTGGACATTTCAGAAAGCCGATTATCATTCAACCTGGCCGGATAGACCGCGACAGGGTTGTGGTTTCGGTGTCGGACGCAGCCGAAGTGCTGCTGCGGGACTGGCCAAAGCCGACATCCGAGAGGCGTCTTGCCGCGATCAGAGCGTGCCTTGCCGTCATGCGAGGCGAAAAGCCTACAAGGACCGCACGACAGGCGTTCATCGTTGCGGCCAAGGACGCCAAGATTCTGCTGAGCGAGCAAGTCTGACCGTGGTGGGTCGCCTCGCCGGTGCCTGCAAGTGCGACTCTGCCGAGATTGGTTCGAAAGGGAGAAATCATGATCAAGGTTTCAAGTCCCACGCCTGCCGCGGCCAGAAGCGAAGTTCAGGCAGGAGCAACGCAGGACAAAACGCCGGGGTTCGATCCCGCCATTGCCCCGCTTGAGACAGACGCCGAGGCCGCGGACACGCAAAATTCGGTCGCTGGGACAAGTCCGCCGCGCACTCGCCCAAAATTCGAAAACGATGCCAGCTTTGCCAATGCCATGCGCCCGGTCGAAGGCGAGCCGGAACTGCGGCCCGGCGGCAACTGGCCGGTGTTGGTAATTGCAGCTGTCGTTTTGATAGCAGCCGTGGTTTTCCTGACGGCAGGCATGCTGCGCTGAGAATGATCCCGACGATGCGGCACCACGACCTATTCCTGGAGGTCTGGTGCGCCCTTCATGCCCGAGAGTTCGGTCATTGGGCACAGCAGCCGCGGTCGCGCGGGATCGGAAATGTCGAGCTTGTTCCAAGGGATGCGATATAGACCGCCGCGGCGGCGCAATCGGAAAAGATCCAGCACTGCCACGCCTATGGCCGAGGCCGAGAGGCGCTCGAAAGCGGCGTAGACCCCGACATGGATTTCGGTGACGACGAAATCGTCACCATCCCGTTCGGCGTGGATCTCCTCGATATAGCCGACATTCTTGCCGCGCTGCGAGAGTACGCGTCGCCCAGCCAGATGCTCAAGATTGACGGTGGTCATCATCAAGCTCCCGGAATGCGCCCGATGACATGGTCGCGCAACCAGTCCTGCCAGGCGAAGATCGACGTTTCTCGCACATCGATGTCGAACTCGATATCGATGCCGATATCTTTTACCTTGTGCCAGGCGATCCGATGGGGCTCGCCATGCTGCTTGACCGCGAGCCGCGCCATCCACCGCCCAGGCCGTGCGCCGAGGCGACGTGCCAGGGTGATGGAGCCGAGCTCGATGGCAATGATCCGAGGCGGCTTGCCAGGCCGTAACTCCGCCACCAGCCCGTCGACCTTGCCGATCTTGATCTGCTCGCGGTCGACCACCTGCTTGTCGAGGAGATCACGCAGCAACTTCATCATGTGCCTCCGAATATCTGCAGCGGGATGGTCACCACCGCCAGTACGAAGCCGAGCGCGATGATGAAGATGACGGCGGCATTCGACAAAATGCCATTGCGATGCTCGCCGACATAACGTTTGTCGTTCAGCAGAAACAGAAATGGGACGACCGTCAGCGGCAGGCTGGCTGCCGTCAGCGCCATGGAGAAGATGGTGAGCCTCAGCGGATCGAGACCAAGCGCGATGGGAATAGCCGCCAAAAGCAATGATATCGTGTAGGTGGCGCTGAAACCCGGATCGTCGCGCGGCTTGCGATCCTCGCCCCAATTCCAGCCGAAACCCTGGGCCACAAGATAGGCCTGTTGCAACCCGACCTCTAGTGCGGCGCCGAAGCAGGCAATGGCGAGGGAGGCAACAAACAGCACGAAGCCCCAGAAGCCGAATATAGGTATCAGCATCAACGGCAACTGGTGATAGTCATCCACTTGGGTGACGCCATGCGTGGCGAGCACGAGAGCGGCCACGATCAACACGCCGATCGAGATGGTCCCCCCGAAAGTCATGCCCAACCCCGCTATGGCCCGGTTGGCTCCGAGATAGCTTTTGTCCCACCGGTCCTCGATGGCCCCCGAGGAATAGAACATGAAGAGGTAGGGCGATATCGAGGCGCCGAGAATGCTGACCGCCATGAACCAGTAATTGGCGGCATCGTGGACCGGCAGCGAAGGCACGGCGCCCCTTGCGACTGCCGTCCAATCGGGTCTCAGCATCACCGCTCCGACGACGAAACACAGCGTCACCAGACCGAGAATAGATACGCCCTTCTCGATGAAGCCGAACGTGCCTTTCCAAAGCAGCAGCCACGCCAGCAAAGCCACCGGCAGTGCCCACCACTGGAAGCCTATGCCGGTGGCAAATTCGAGTGCAATGGCGACGCCGCCGATCTCGGCGGACAGCACCAGGAAATTGACCAGCAGGGCGGCAAGCAACGGCCATAGAAAGACGTTGAAGCCGAATCTCTCGCGGATGCCGTCGGAGATCGTGTGATGGCTCACGGCCGCGAACCGGCCGGACATTTCGACAAGGAAGATGATGCAGATGGTGCCGAGCACCACCGCCCAGATCAACTGGAAGCCAAACATCGCGCCTGCCTGCGCCGCTGTCGCCATGGACCCAACTTCGAGGAAGCCGCCGACGCTGGTGACGACGCCGAGGGATATTTCCATGAGCTTCTTCATGGCTTTGGCGCGAAGTATTTGGCGTAGGCGGTAGCGAGCGAACGCGACGCCAGCCGTATATCCTGTTGCGCATCTTGGACTTCCGGCCGGTCGCCCGCCTGCAATCCGGCCTCTGCACGCGCCACCGCGACCGACAAATCGTTGACTGCCTTCGTCAGCGAAGCTTGCTCGGCGGGTTCACTGGTTTCGGCGGACCGGATTTGCTCCCCGGCATCGGCAAGCGTCTTGCCGATCGATTGCAGCGTACCCGCCGTGTATGCGGTCGGCGCCGCCCCTGCCGCCCAGGCGTCCAGCGCCATCAATACAGTCTGCGATGCGGAGGCCGCTGTTCGTGATTGCTGCTCGATCTGATCGGAAGATGAGCATGCCGACAACATCATCAACAGCAAGCACAAGCACTCGAGCCTGAGATAGCGGCGTCTAACGATCAAATCAGGCGTCTCGTGCGCCACCGAATAGTCTCCCCCGACCCAACAAAACCGTGGCCGGCGTAAATCTGATCTAGAGCACTCGTCGGGTCCGTCAACGACCGCGCCCGCCGATCCGGAGCACGCGGCGGCGAGCCAGGTCCCGATCGGTTTCAATTGCCGCATCAGCGTAAGCTGAAGGTCAGGCGGGGCGATCCCCGTTCGGAGCGTCTTGGATTCTGTATTCGTGAATGAGGCCGAGAACCTGAGTTCTGACTGTGTCGCGCGCGTCGGGCTGGATGAAAAACATCAGCCGTTCGACCGCTTCAACGACTGCTTCGGGCAGATCCGAAACCGCATCGGTGAATTCGCTGCCATGCTCGTACATATTGTCCGTCAGTTTCTTGTCGAGGTCGGAAAGGATGCCCATCATCCACACTCCAGATCCGTGCTGTATCGAACTCACTTCGGCACCGTCACCGCGACGTCGCCTCGCCTGTTGCTGCCGGCCGTCGATCACTGCTGCCCCGGCATTTCCGTGTTTTCCCTAGGATTTTTCTGGACGCCGGCAGCCGGGGCGGTATCCGCGGGGGCATTGCCGCCCTGGTTCTGCTCCGGCGCGCGTTTCAGCGGCGAGGTCTGCCAGCCCATATCGACGTAGAAAAAGCCCACGACGAAACCAACAATGATGACCGCCGCTATCACCAGCGAGATTATTGCGTTGCGTCGCTCCATAGGCCTAGCCACCACTTGGCTTGGGAGATGCCGGCTGGGTTGGCTGCGTACCTTGCTGGTCGCCGCCGGTGCTGGTCTGCGGTGTTGGGTTGGTGTCCGTCGTGGGATTCTTGTCGACCGGCTGGCTGTTCGTAGTATCCGTCTTGGACTTGGCTGGATCGGCATTGTCGTTGCACCCCGCCAAGGCGAGCAATGCCGCCGACATCAAAAGCACTGCCCTCATGCTGATTTCTCCTGGCTGAGTCCGGGCGAAGCCGCCTGCCAATGACCTATCCGGTCGAACCGCACCGAGAGCCCTTGTTTGACCGCGCTTCTAGCCAGCAAATGGTCCAGTTCGGCGTCTTCGATCGGGCTTCGTACGACCTGGCGAATGGCCTTGCAGGCAAGTTCCGTCGAGACGAAATCATATCTCCTGCTCCTGGCGACGACATATTGTTCGACCAGCATCTTTACGCGCCTGAGCGCGATTTCTTCGGCGTATTGCATTCTGTTCCTCCTGCGCGCCGAACTGCCAAACGGGTACATTGTTCCCACCAGAACTTAAAAACATGGCAGCCGAACTCACGGGAAAGCCCGCGCTTCCCGAGCAGGGACGCGCGGGCTGGATCAGGCTGAGGGGGACCCGATCGTGCAGCATCAAACAAGGGGAGCAACGACGCTGCACGGATGTCGAACTCGCGTAGACCTAAGTAGACCTAAGTTGTTCCACCTCTCCACGCGCCGCTGTTCATGGCTTGGATGAACTCAAGGACAAATCGTTGTCACGGCCCGCATACAGCCGCGCATCATCCCGCACGGAACAATCAGCCCCGACAGTGGTTCGGCCGAAGCGAAGTTCGGAGGACGTGATGACGAATGAAAAGTTGGCCGTGGTGACGGGCGCCTCAAGCGGCATCGGCAAGGAACTCGCCAAACTGTGCGCCAAGGACGGCTACCACCTGATCATAGCCGCCGACGAGCCCGCGATCCAGCAGGCTGCCGCGGCGCTCGGTTCGCATGATGTGACCGTCGAAGCCATCGAGGCCGATCTGGCGACCGAGGAGGGTGTCGATCGTTTGATCGCCGGGATCGGCGATCGCGATGTCGACCTGTTGTTCCTGAACGCCGGACGTGGACTCGGCCGTGGTTTCGTCGATCAGGATTGGAAAAAAATCCGCCGCATCATCGACACCAACATCACCGGGACCGTCTATCTCGCGCATCAACTCGGAGCCAGGATGGCACGCCGCGGCCGAGGCCGCATCCTCTTCACAGGATCGATCGCTGGTTTCATGCCCGGCACTTTCCAGGCGGTCTACAACGGCACCAAGGCATTCATCGATTCCTTCTCGATCGCACTGCGTCATGAGTTGCAGGACACAGGGGTCACAGTCACCGTGCTGATGCCCGGGGCAACGCAGACGCGGTTCTTCGAACGCGCCGAAATGATGGATACCAAGGTCGGCACCGATGAGAAGGACAATCCCGCCGATGTCGCCAAAGCAGGCTACGAGGCGATGATGGACGGTGAGGAACAAATCATCAGCGGTTGGAAGAACAAGCTGCAGGTCGCCGCAGCGCATGTGACGCCGGCAGGCACGCTGGCCGAACAGCATCGCAAGATGGCCGAGCCGGGTTCAGCGTCCAAAGACTGACCTTCGGCCTTCAAGCAAACCAAAAAATCTCCAAGCAGGAGCACCATCATGAAAGCGCTCACATGGCACGGCAAAGGCGACATTCGATGCGACCAGGTGGCTGATCCGGCCATCGAGGATGATCGCGACGTCATCATCAAAGTCACCTGTTGCGCCATATGCGGCTCGGACTTGCATCTGATGAACGGATATATGCCGACGATGAAATCGGGCGATGTGCTCGGACACGAGACGATGGGCGAGGTCGTGGAAGTCGGCAGCGGCCATTCGAAGTTCAGAAAGGGCGACCGCATCGTGGTGCCTTTCAACATCTCATGCGGCGAGTGCTGGTTTTGCCAGAAGGGGCTGTTCTCGCTTTGCGACAGGTCCAATCCCAATGCCAAACAGGCTGCCGAAGTGATGGGACAATCCCCGGCTGGCCTGTTCGGCTATTCGCATCTGGTGGGCGGCTATTGGGGAGGGCAAGCCGAATATCTGCGCGTTCCTTTCGCCGACGTCGGTCCGATAAAGGTGCCCGAGGGAATGGACGACGAACAGGTGCTGTTCCTCTCCGACATCTTTCCAACCGGCTATATGGCAGCTGAAAACGCCGGCATCGAGCCAGGCGAAACCGTCGCCATCTGGGGTTGCGGTCCGGTTGGTCAGTTCGCCATCCAGAGCGCATGGATGCTCGGCGCCGGCCGCGTCATTGCCATAGACAAGGTGCCGGAGCGGCTGGCGATGGCTCGCGAGCACGGCAAGGCCGAGACGCTCGACTTCAGCAATTCCGATATCTACGACGCTTTGATGGCGATGACCGATGGCCGCGGTCCGGATCGCTGCATAGACTGTGTCGGGACCGAGTCGGATCCCGCCGCCAGTGCCGACTCCATGCTCGACAAGGTCAAGGCTGCCGTCTATCTCGGCACCGATAGGCCGCATGTATTGCGCGAAGCAATCTACTCCTGCCGCAAAGGCGGCACCATCTCGGTGCCCGGCGTCTATATCGGCCTCGTCGATCATATTCCGTTCGGCGCCGCCATGAACAAAGGACTGACCTTCCGGATGGGTCAGACGCACACGCAACGCTATCTCGAACCGCTCCTCGCCATGGTGCAGAAGGGCGACATTGATCCCTCCTTCGTGATCACGCACCGGGCAGACCTCGAAGCGGGACCGGACCTCTACAAGACGTTCCGTGACAAGCAGGATGGCTGCATCAAGGTGGTAATGCGACCGCATGGCTGAGACGTCGGGTTCTCGCACCAGGTCTGCCCTGAGCAAGTTCGCTGCCGTGAACCGCAACGGACCCGTTGGCGATCTGGAACCTTCGATCGCGGCAGCGGTTGACCTGCAGAATTCACGGCGGCGAGACCGCCGTGCCCCACCGGCTGCAAAGGAAGGTGTTGCATGACCAATGAGAATTCCACATCCAAACCTAGCGTCCGGTCTCCGAACGCCGATAGTCTGCCGCACCCAAAGCGGGATGCCAATGGCACCGATGCCGGTGGCAAGCCGGAGACGCCGAAAACCGCAGGCACATCCCGGCCGTCGACCGCGCCGCTGGACAATCCGGTTGCCAATCGCAACGCCGGGCGGCCGCGTCAGGCGAGCACCACGCCTCGGCCGACGGACAAGCCCCTGGACTGATCGAAACCGGCCTCTTGAAATCACAGCGAGTGTTTGTCGGGACGAAGCGATGCCAGGTCGGCCAGGGTGTTGAGAAGTGCAGCGTCGCCTGCCGGCTTCGGCACGAATTTGCAGTTTCGGAAGGGTGTGGGAACGTCGCGCGGCCCAAATCCGGTCATGAAGGCGAAGGGGATGCCGCGAGCCAGCAATGTTTCGGCCACGGGCAGACTTGTTTCGCCGTTCAATTGAATGTCCAGCAGCGCCACGTCGGCTTTGCCTGCATCGATAAGCTGACGAGCCGCGGCGGCCGACGAGACCGGGCCGATCACCGGATAACCCGCCGCACGCAGGCGTGACGCGATGTCTTCGGCGATCAGCCATTCGTCCTCGACCACCAGAACGCGCGGCTTGTCGTCGCTCACGGCGCCTCCTTGTGGTTTGCCGGAAACGCGATCTGGACGCTGAGGCCGTCCTTGTGGAACGCGGTTTCGACGTGGCCGCCGAGCCTGTAACCGATTTCTCCCTGCAATAGGGTCAGGCCAAAGCCGTTGTCCAACGGCGCCTTTACAAGAGGGCCGTCCTTTTCTCGCCAGCCAAATGTGAAACTGTCGTCCTCGATCGACCATTGCACACTGACCTTGCCATCGGTTTTTGACAAAGCGCCGTATTTGGCCGCGTTGGTGGCCAGTTCATGAATGGCCATACTCAGGGAAAGCCCCTGTTGCGGACCTAGTTTGACATCCTCGCCATCGAGTTCGATCCGCTCGATGCCGAATGGTTCGAGCTCCTGCTGGAGCAATTCCCTGACCGAGGCTTCCTTCCATCTCTCCCGGGTCAGCAGGCCGTAGGCCCGCGACATGGCATGCAGGCGACCGATCAGCGCGTCCGCGAACTCCTCCTTCGTATCAGAACTTTCCCGCGTGCGGCTTGCAATGCTGGCGATCACCGCAAGCATGTTCTTGACCCGGTGGTTGAGTTCCGAGATGAGCACCTGCTGATGCTCTTCCGCCTGTGCCAGCGTGGTGACATCGACAAGTGTCACCACCACGCCCTGGATCCTGTTGCCCTTGTCGCGATAGGGATTGATGCGGACCATGTGGAACAGGCCCCTGGCATCGCGTGCCAGATGGTGATTCAGGATCTCGCCCGTCTCGAACACCTTGTCGATGTGCTGCTTCAACTCGGGATAGTCGAGTTGGCTCGACAGATCCGTCAGCGGCCGGCCGACATCGGAGGGGCGCAGGCTGAAGAAAGATGACGCCGCCGGCGTGAAAGTGCGGACCACAAGGCTGCGGTCGAGGAAAATAGTCGCGATGTCGGTGCTTTCGAACAGGTTGCGCAGATCGCCGTTGGCGTGGTCGAGCTCTTCTATCTTGGCCGTCAACTCGGCATTGATCGTGTTGAGCTCCTCGTTGAGCGACTGCATCTCTTCCTTCGAGGCTTCGAGTTCCTCGTTGGTGGATTGCGCCTCCTCATTGACGGAGACGAGTTCCTCGTTCGACGATTTCACCTCCTCCAGCGCGGTCTCGTACTCCTCGATCGTCGATTGCAGGCGCTCTCTGGTATCGCGCAGTTCCCGCTCGAGATCGGCGGTGCTGTCACTGTCACGACTGCCGCCATCTTCGTTGGACCGGGCCTGGGTCGGCCCCGACGGCTCGAAAAGGACAAGGTAGAGCGGCTCGCCATTGCCGCGTTCGGCGAGCGGCTCGATCGTCAGCCTGATCGGCTGGACCCGCTCGTCGTCTTCCTCCACGGTGAGGTTTTCCCGCACCACTGTGCGGCGCGTGGTCGTCGCTTCGCGCAGTGCGGCGCGGAGGTCCAGCCGCAACCCACGCCTTGCCATCGTCAGCAACTGCCGGCTGGGAATCCCTTGTGGCGCTTCGAGATATCTGCCGGTCCTGGCCGAATAATAGACGACATCGCCCTCGGCGTTGACCAGGACATGCGGCGGCGCGAACCGTTCCAGCACCTGCGCCTCGACCGCCTGCCGCAGGGGATAGCCGACAAGTCCCTTCTTCGAGCCGGCACTTTCGGATGGGAAGACGCTGGAATGGCTTTCTCCGATCAGGGCCGGCAGTCTGATGTGCGGTGAGGCATGCTCCCGCGCCTGGAAGATGCGATGCTTCTTGTCGACGGTGGCGAACAGATCGTCGTGCTGCCCGACGCTTTCGGAGGTGCCGAGGAAAAGGTATCCGCCGGGCTTCAGCGCATAATGGAAGACAGGGATGACGCGATTTTGGATGGTCGGGCCGAAATAGATCAGCAGATTGCGGCAGGAGACCAGATCCATGCGCGAGAAGGGTGGATCGCGAATGACGCTGTGCGGCGAGAAGATGCACAGTTCGCGCACCTCATTGCTGAGGACATAGCTCTCGCCATCACCGTTGAAAAACCGCTGCTTGCGTTCAGGAGAAAGACCTTGCAGCAAGGCTTCCGGATAGCGTGCCGCCCGCGCCACCGCCAGCGCCGGCTCGTCTATGTCGGTGGCGAATATCTGGACGCGCGGAACGACCGTAAGCGTCTCCATGTGTTCGCGCAGCAGGATGCCGATGGAGAACACCTCCTCGCCCGTGGCGCATCCCGGAACCCAGACCCTGACGGTGTCGCTGGCGGTCTTGCCCTCGAACAGCTGCGGTATGATCTTTCGCCCGAGCAACTCGAAGGCATCGGGGTCGCGAAAGAAGTTGGTGACGTTGATCAGCAGATCGCGAAAAAGGTTCATCACCTCGCGAGCATCCTTCTTCAGCCAGTCTATATAGCCGCTGATGGAATGGACCTGGGCGATCTGCATGCGTCGCTTCACGCGGCGCAGGAACGTCTTGGTCTTATAGCCCGAGAAGTCATGGCCGGAGTGGCTGCGCAGAATGGCGTAGATTTGTTCTCGCACCTTGTCGATGTCGGGCGTTTCATCGCCATCGTCTTCCGCCAACCCGTCCAGCGTGTCGAAGCCGCGGGCGAAAGCCTCCAGCTTCGCCCCGATCTCCTCGGCAGTCACTGCGACATCGACGAGCCCACTGGCAATAGCGCTCTGCGGCATGTCGGGATTGCGCGGCCCGTAGCCGTCCGGCGCTTGCGCGACGATAAACCCGCCCCGCTCCTTGATGGCCTTGGCGCCCAGGGTTCCATCGGAATCACCGCCCGACAGGATAACGCCGACGGCATATTCGCCCTGGTCTTCACCCAGTGCGCTGAAGAAGATATCGATGGGCTTGCGCTCCTGGGTAAGCCCATTGGGCCGACGCAGGTGCAGCACCCCCGATTCAATGGCCAATGTCACGTTTTGCGGCATCACATAGACGTGGTCAGGTTGAACCACCGTGCCATCCTCGACCACCGAAACAGGCATCTCGGTGTAGCGGCTGACAACCTCATGCAACAGACTCTCCCTGTTGGGGCTGAGATGCGTGATGATGACGAACGCCATGCCGGGCTGGCCGGTCACGCCCTTGAAAAGGCCCTCCATCGCGGGAATGCCGCCCGCGGACGCGCCTATGCCCACGATGGGAAATCTAGTCGATCGGGCAGTCACGGCATGTCCCCCTTTCGCCGACCCGACATGAAGTCTCCTCAAGGCCGGATCGAACAGGACACAACCATATAGCGCGCAAGACGGATGGAACAAGACGTCAGAGATGACGTTGAACCCGATATCAATGGTGGTTCAATGGCAAAACGATCTGCTGACATAAAACTCCCGACGCCGGTGGTATCAGGAGCGCCTGGATCGCTCGAAGCTTCCCATGCGGGGCCCGTCCCGGATCGCATGCTGACGCTTGCGAAACGGTTGCAGGCGGCCTTGGATGACAGAATTCGGAAAGCAAATCCGCTGCATTCTAACCTCCGTTCCAAGAAAGGATGACGACGTGCGCGACCTGCGGGGGCTGCATATTCTGATAGTCGAAGACGAATGGACGATGGCGGGAGATCTTGCGCGGTTTTTCAGCAATATGGGCGCCATAATCCTTGGTCCCGCTGCAACTGTCGAACAGGCTTCCAAACACACCGGGACGGCCGAAGCTGCAATTCTCGACGTCAATCTCAATGGCCGACGCGTGTTTCCAATCGCCGATGAGTTGATGCGCCGGGGTGTCCCCTTCGTGTTCTTCAGTGGCGATGACGACATCGCCATTCCCGATCATCTCCGCTACGCCAGCAATTTGCGGAAATCCTCGGGCAGCCAGGCCGTGTTCAACGCACTCTTTCCCCCGCAGGCATCGGGACGGGCGACCTCCGTACCGGACCCGTCCGACGACGTCTTCGCGCTTTTGCCCAAACTGCGACTTGCGGCGCGCCTTTTGCTGGGAGACGTCGACGCATCGGATCGGCTCGTCGAGAGGACGCTCGAGCAAGCGATCCGGGATGTCGACCGCAGACAGCTTGGTCAATCCACTGAAAACTGGCTCAACGGCATCATGCGAGAGATGGCGAAAACCCGCGGCGCAAAACTGATGCATTAGTTTTACCTCCAAGGCCTCTCAGGCTGAAGTGCCAAGCCGCGGGGCCGTCATTGTTCACCACATCTCGAAAACTTGGCCGTACAGATCGGCCGCTTGGCCTGCGTCATCAGCCCTTCTGATTGCGCTCGACGAATTTGTTGAAACGGCTGGCTTTCCCCTCACCGGTCTTGGCCTGATACAGAAAGGCCAGATCATTCTCGTCGAATATCCGGAAGAACTCGTCCCATTCGATGGGCTCGAATGCTTCCTCGGGCTCGCCGAAGTCGATCCGCAGGATACCGCCCTCGCCTTTGGTGCGCACCACCGCCGGCCGGCCGTCCCGCTCCTCGGCCCATTTGCGAATTTCGTCATGGTTCGTGGTCGTTTGCGACTGAGACATTGAAATCTCCTTTGATCATCGGCGGACACGCGGGCTGTCGGGCGTCCTAACAGCACAAGGGCGTCAATGTTCCAGCACCGCGCCGTGATCGCGATGCCGGCTCCCAACGAAGTCCGCCAAAGGAACTTTGTTGAAGCAAGGGAACAAACCTTTTGCCGAAAAGTTCGGGGCGCCGAGGTTACTTGTCTGAGGAGTCGTCGTGAAACGCATATTGGTTACAGGAGGCTGCGGCTTCATCGGCCGGCATGTCGCACAGGAACTCGTCGAGCAGGATTATTCGGTTCGCATCCTCGATGCGCTGCTGGAGCAGGTGCATGCGGGCGAAGCCGTCGCGCTTCCCGCCGGGACCGAGCTGATCAAGGGCGATGTCCGAGACCGGGAGGCGGTCGCCAATGCGCTGGATGGCGTTGACGCGGTCATTCATCTGGCGGCGGAAGTCGGCGTCGGGCAATCGATGTATGAGATCGCGCGCTATGTCGGCGCCAACGATCTCGGCACCGCAACGCTACTTGAAGCATTGATCAAGCACCCGGTCGAACGGATCGTCGTCGCCTCGTCGATGAGCGTCTATGGCGAAGGGCTCTATGCAACGCCAGACGGCCGGCGTATCGACAATGCTCGGCGCAAGGCGAGCGACATCAGGAGCGGGCAATGGAACCCGCTGTCGCCAGGTGGAGACGCCCTCTCGCCGCTGCCGACGGACGAAGAAAAGCCGGTCGATCTCGCCTCCATCT
>NZ_RZRK01000509.1:0-4502 GCF_003997835.1 Mesorhizobium sp. M7A.F.Ca.CA.004.12.1.1 | reverse complement strand
GATAGTTTGGCTCGGCGCTCATAGGTCAATTGGGCGATCTGCCCGTTGAGTTCGGCTTTGCTCTGTTGGCTGCCGGCTATAGCGCCGAGGTTCTCGTCGATTAGGCCCTGCAGATCCGAGGCCGATCTTTCCAATTCCAGAATGCGCGGGCGGGTCGTCAATCCAGCCTTGAGCAGCTTTGACAGGCTGGCCTTCTCGTCGATCGTCGATTGCATCTGGGCCTGGTAGGATTGGACCCGAGCCTGCTTGCCCTGGATCTGCTCCTCGAGCTCGGCGATCCGCCGCTCGAGAATCTGCCTGGCGCCGGCCATCGAGGCGCGCTGGCTTTCCAGGTCGGCGATCTGGTTTGCCATCGCATCCCTGAGGTAGGCCTCGTGCTCCTTGAGGATGTCCTTGGGAAAGGCAACAGCCTCGCTGCCATCCAGTTCGGCCCGAATCCTGGCATCGGTTGCACGCAGCAGCGCATATTGCTGGGCATAGAGATTGAACTCGGATCGTATCATGGTGTCGTCCAGCTTCAGCATTATGTCGCCCTTCCTGACGACGTCGCCATCCTTGACGCGGATTTCCTTCACCGTTCCGCCGTCGAAGTGCTGTACGCTCTTGCGATTGCCTTCCACCTTGACGATGGCGTCGGCGAGCACGGCGCCGTTCAGTGGGGCAAAGGCTGCCCAGCCGCCGAAGATACCGAAGAAGGCAACGATGATCAGCAGGCCGATATAGGCTGGCACCCGGATCGAATCCGGAGCGAGGATGCCGGTTTCCCCGGGCAGGCTTCGGTAGGTAAGGGCGCCGTCGCTCATCGCTCTCTCCAAACACGGCTCATTGCGTTACCACCGCCATTGGAGCCGCGCGCTGGTTGAGCAGCGCCACGATCTCGTTTCTCATGCCGAAGGCCTCGACCGCGCCATCGCGCAACAGAAGGATCTTGTCGACATTCGCCAGGGTCGAGGGCCGGTGCGAGACGATGATCACCGTGCTGCCCCGGCGTTTGAGCTCGATCGCACACTCGCTCAGCGCGCGGTCGCCATCGGCGTCCAGATTGGAGCTCGGCTCATCAAGAATAATCAGGTTCGGCGTTCCGAACACCGCACGAGCAAGAGCGATCCGTTGCCTATATCCTCCCGACAGCACTGCGCCGCCTTCGCCAATCTGGGTCTCATAGCCTTGCGGCAGGCGGATGATCATCTCGTGCACGCCGGCGAGCCGCGCGGCCTCGATGACCTCCTGGTCGACATTGGTCTTGAAGCGGCCGATGTTGGCGGCGACCGTATCGGAGAAGAGTTCGATATCCTGCGGCAGGTAGCCGATGTGGTCACCAAGCGCGTCGTGTCCCCAATGCGACAGATCGGCGCCGTCCAGCCTGACGGTGCCGCGGCTGGGTTGCATGACGCCCGCGAGATGACGAGCCAGCGTTGACTTGCCGGCGCCGGACGGGCCGACAATTCCCAGCGCCTCGCCTGCGTCCAGCCGGAATGATACGTCCCGGAGCAGCACTTTCTGCTGGCTGGCAATTGCAAAGCTGATCTGCTCGACCGAAATCTTGCCGGTTGGCTTCGGCAGGTTGAACGATCTTGCGTTCTGCGTGCCCCCGTCGACCAGTTTGTGAACCCTCGCCAGCGCCGCCCGCGCCAGGATCAGGCTGCGCCAGAGGCCAACGATCTGTTCGACGGGCTGCAGTCCTCTGCCCAGCAATATGCTGGCCGCGAACATCGAGCCGGCTGTGGTCTGCCGTTCGATCACCAGATAGGCGCCGAGGCCGAGGATCAGCGACTGCATGGTCAAGCGAAGGAACTTGATCATCCCCGACATCAAGGCGGCGCGGTCGCTGGCTTGCGTCTGGCGTTGAAGCGCCAAGCTGCGGTCGCGTCCCCAGCGGCCGATGAGGCCTTCGATCATGCCCATGGCGCGAATGACTTCCGAGTTCCTCAGGCTCATATCGGTGAAATTGTAGTTGGCCGTCGCCAAGTCGTTGGCCTGCTTGAGCGGGGCGCGCACCAGATATTCGTTGAGCACCGCCATGGTGACGAGCAGCAGCGACGAGCCGAGCGCAAAGAAGCCGAGCCAGGGGTGCAGCAGGAAGATGATGGCGATGTAGATGGGCGACCATGGCAGGTCGAACAGCGCATTGATGCCCATGCCAGTTATGACCTGCCGGAACGTGTCAAAGTCACGCACTGGCTGGCTCTGAGAGGAGCCCGACTGCGTGGTTTCGACCGACGCGGCCACGATCCTCGCGGACAGCAACCGGTCGAGGCGTACGCTAGCCCGGGTCAGGATCGTGGCACGCATGAGGTCGAGACCTGCCAGCGCAAGGAACGCCGCCAGGAGCGCGATGGTAAGCATTACCAGCGTAGTCTGGCTACCGCTGGTCACAACACGGTCGTAGATCTGCAGCATATAGAGCGGCGAGGCGAGATAGAGCAGGTTGATCGCCAGGCTGAAGCCTGCCGCGATCAGGAAATAATGACGGCACGCCAGAAGGGCGTCCTTCACAATCTGCGATTTTCTTTCGAGACTCAAATACCCAGCGGAGAACCGCCCCCCTGTCCACCTGTATGCCGATACTATCCCCGATCCTTCAGCCGGCCACGCGGCCCGTCGGTAGTCCCGTCGTAAACCTTAACGCGGAGGCCCAATCACATCGAGCAACGAGGTGAGCCGCAAAGCGACTCACCTCCTGGTTTCAAAGCACGAAGTCGCTCGCCGTCAGTCCGAGCCCGGTACCGGTCAGCGTGATCTGGAAATCGGCGCCTGTGTTGCCGGTTACGTCCGCACGGACGATTGTGTTGCCGCCACTTTCCGACCACGTGATACTGCTGGCGACGGTATTCACATTCTGCCCTCCGAACAGGAACGCCTGATCACCGGCGGCTCCGCTGGCGTCGATTGAGGACAGGTCGATCTTGTCGACCCCATGCACGAAGTCGGTGATGGTGTCGAAACTGCCGGCACCCGGCGCAGAATCCGCAACGGCTGATCCGTAATAGAATGTGTCGGCGCCCAGACCGCCGCTAAGCGTGTCGGCGCCGGCACCACCGACCAGCCGGTCATTGCCGTCGCCGCCGGACAGGGTATCATTAGCGCCTTGGCCTAACAGCGTGTCATTGCCGGCCAGGCCAAAGATCTGGTCCGCCCCGCCATTGCCGTAGAGTATATCGTCGCCGCCTACGGGGCTGCTGAGATTGTCGCTTGAGTTGCCATTGCTGCCGGTGATGACCTGGAAAGTTTCGGAATACTGGTAAGCAGGCCCGACCGGATCGCCGACCTGCGTTGACTGCACGGTTATGGAATACGCCTTGCTCGGCGAGAGATCTCCCGAGCTCAATGTGTTGCCGGCGATCGAAAACAGTCCAGGGTCCGATTGCGAGGTGATGCTGTAGACGAAGCCGCCGGGATCTGCATCGGTTGCGGACAGTGTTCCCGTGAACTGGAACGAACTGAAAGTCACATTGTCCGTCGTAGTGCTCGGTGTGAGCTGAATGTCCGTCGGAGCAAAGCGCGGCGGGGCATCGGCGGTGCCGAGGACGTCGATGGCGACCGACGTGTGGGTGCCGTCGGCGCTGACCACATCGAAGTTTTCGGTATAGTGCTGGCCGGCGACGAACTCGTCATGGGCCGAGCTTGCCGTGTAGGTCCACGCACCAGCCGCATTAATGGCGAAGGTGCCGTAGGTACCGGCGGTGGCGGCCTGGGCGACGAAGGTTGCGGGGCTGTCGACGTCCGAGATGGTCAGTGTGCCGGAAGTCGAGATATCTGCTGCCGAGTTGGTCTCGGTCAGGTTGGCCGAGGCAGACGATAGCACCGCCGCGTCGTTGGCGCCGTGGATGGTGATGTCGATCACCTTCTGTGTGCCGTCGAGGGTGGTGACCGTCACCAGTTCGTGCAGAGTGGTGTTCGCGCCGGTGCTGTTGAGCGCCTGAACGGCCGCGTTGGCGTCGTCCAGGGTGTAGCTCCAAGCGCCGTTCACGTCCATGGAGAACGTGCCATAGGTCTTGGCGACGGCGGCCTGGGTGTTGAAGGTCGCCGTATTGTCGACATCGGTCGCATTGAGATCGCCGGTCGCCGGCGAGGTGCCGGCCGTGGCGTTGGCAACGCCGGAGGCTTCGGTCAGCGAGCCGCTGGCATCGCCGGTGATCACCGCCGCGTCGTTGGCGCCGTTGATCGAGATGACGATGTCCTTGGTCGTGCCGTCGGCGGTCTGCACGGTGATGGTGTCGGTGAGTGCCGGATCGCCGGTGTTGAGCGCCTGGACGGCGGCATCATCCTCGTTGAGCGCGTAGCTCCACTCGCCGGCCGCATTGATGGTCAGCGTGCCGTGGGCGCCGTTGGTCTGCACCGAGAAGTCGGTGCCGCTGTCGACATCGCTGGCGTCGAGATCGCCGGTCGCCGGCGAGGTGCCGGCCGTGGCGTTGGCAACGCCGGAGGCTTCGGTCAGCGAGCCGCTGGCATCGCCGGTGATCACCGCCGCGTCGTTGGCGCCGTTGATCGAGATGACGATG